>SYAK01000522.1 GCA_005788935.1 Pseudomonadota bacterium | reverse complement strand
GTGGGAGCCCTTCGCGCGCCTAGTCCTCGACGCGACGTACGAGGCCACCCTGTGGTCGGCCGCGCTCGATCGCACGCACCCGTGGCCCGAAGGCCGTGGCATGGGGAGCGGCCGCGTCTGGCTGACCTTCGTCGGTGGCGGCGTCTTCGGCAACGCGGCGGCCTGGATCGATGACGCGATCGGGCGCGCTGTCGGGCGGGTCGCCCAGCTCGGACTCGACGTGCGCGTCGCGCACTATCGCCATGTCGATCCGGCGCGCGCGGGAGCGATCGACCGCGCCATCGAACGACACGCCAGGTGAGCCACCAGCGCCGGAGACTCCGCCAAGGGTCCTGCCGGCCTCAGGCGAGGACGACCCGCGGCCCTGCGCCGTCGTGCGGCGCCACATATCCAACGCGTGCGAAGGGGAGCCCGGCCGCGAGCGCCTCGAAGTCGGCCCCATGGGCCCGGTCCACCGCCACGAGCAGTCCGCCGCTCGTCTGCGGGTCTGCGAGCAGCAGGCGGGCCTCCTCCGGCATCGGCCCGAGATCCTCGCCGTAGCTCGCGAGGTTGCGCCGCGTGCCCCCAGGCACCGCCCCAGCCGCAAGATAGGCGCGAACATTTGGCAGCACCGGCACAGTGACGAGGTCGATGACCGCGGTCGCGCCGCTCGCGCGGGCCAGCTCGCGCGCGTGCCCGAGCAGTCCGAAGCCCGTCACGTCGGTCAGCGCCGTCACCCACGGGGCGGGACCGAGGCGAGCGCCCAGGTTGTTGAGCGCGAGCATGGACGCCCGCGCGGCGAGGCGGTCGGCCTCCGCGAGCAGCCCCTTCTTCTCGGCCGTCGTGAGGATCCCGACGCCGAGGGGCTTCGTCAGGTACAGCAGGTCGCCAGCCCGTGCGCCGCCATTGCGCTTGAGGTGCGGGATGGCCACCCGCCCAGTCACCGCGAGCCCGAAGATCGGCTCGGGCGCGTCGATGCTGTGGCCGCCAGCGAGCGGGATGCCAGCCTCCGCGCACGCCGCGCGTGCCCCCTCGAGGACGAGGCCGGCGACCTCGGGCGGAAGGCGGTCGACAGGCCACCCGAGGATGGCGATCGCGAGCAGCGGGCTGCCCCCCATCGCGTAGACGTCGGAGATGGCGTTGACGGAGGCGATACGTCCGAAATCATGCGGATCATCGACGATCGGCATGAAGAAGTCGGTCGTCGAGATGATCGCGGTGCCGTCCCCGAGATCGAGGACCGCCGCGTCGTCGCGCTCGGCGTTCCCGACGAGCAGCGAGGCTGGCCCGACCCCGGTCGACACCCCTGCGAGCATGCGATCGAGGACGGCGGGGGCGATCTTGCAGCCGCAGCCCGCGCCATGGGAGTACTGGGTGAGTCGGACAGGCGTCGTCATGCGCCCCACCCTGCCCGAGCCGCGGGCCCGAAGGAAGCCCGGCCGCGTGCGAAAGTCGCCTGCCGCGGGCGCCTCCACCCGGCGGTGACGGGCATCGGGCGGGCGCGCCGCAGCAGACAGCCCGACGGTAACGCCCGCGTCGCCAGAGGCAAGGAGGCGGTCACGTGATGGCCTCGGCGAGATACCTGACGCGATGTCAGGATTTTCGCGTGAGGCCGAGGGACCCGCATTCCCAGCGGGCGCGCGAGGATATCTGACGTACCGTCAGAAATCGGGTGGGGCCTCGAAGTGCAGACGATCCCCTGTCGCGGGGTGGGTAAAGGCGATCGTGACCGCGTGCAGCTGCAACCGGCTGCCGAGAGCGGGCGAAGCGCGACCATAGAGGCGGTCCCCGACGATCGGGGCGCCAAGCCCGGCCGGATCCGCGCAGTGGACGCGCAGTTGATGGGTGCGGCCCGTGCGCGGTCCAAGCTTCAGGCGCGCGGTCATCGGATGGGCCGCGACGACCGCCCAATCCGTGACAGCCGCCTTGCCAGCGATGACGTCGACGCGCTGACGCGGGCGCTCGCACCAAGGGGACGCGAGCGCGAGGGCGATGGTCCCGGCGTCTCCCACCGACAGGCGAGGCCGGTCGTCGGGCTGATGGACCACCGCAACATAGCTGCGTGACACGCGGCGGGCGGCGAATTCGGCGGAGAGGCGGCGGTGCGTATCGGGATCGAGCGCCACCACCAGCAGGCCGGACGTCGGGGCGTCGAGGCGGTGCGCCAGAATGGGTCCGGTCGCGGCCGGGAAGGCTGCTCGGACGCGCCTGACGACCGAGTCACAGCCAGCGGTCGTGGTCCCCTCGCACGACAACAGCTCGGGCGGCTTCTCGAGGACCGCAAGGTACGCGTCGGCGAACCGGACGCGGAGCGGCAGGTGGCTCACGTCGGGAGGCTGGAACGGGAGGCTCGCCAGGGGCGGAACCGACGGGATCGGACGGTCAACGGTCACGCGGTGGAGCACATGCGAGGCGGTCTGGCCTGTCAAGACCCGATCCGGGCCGACCCTGACAGACCTTGGCACGCCCCTCGGCATCGCTCGCAATATGTTGTTTATAATAACATAAATACCAGACCATGCGTGAAGCAGCCTGTTTCAACGGCGGGAGAGCAGGCGGCTGGCAGAGCCTACGCCAAGGCTTGCTCCCGCTGTCCCGGCACGCGATGCTGCGGGCTCTTCCGGAGCGCCTTGTGAGACACCCCGACCCGGTCCGCGCGCAGTACGAGCGCTTCCCCTACCCGCCTGGCAGCGCCCTGCGGCTGCCTGTCCGCGGGCAAGGCGCGTCCCTGACCTGGGAGCGCGGCGTGGCGCTCGCGCGGACCTCTCCCTTGGGCGATCTCTCGCATGGGCTCGCTCCCGATCACCGCGGCCTGCGGATCCTCGTGGCCGGCGCCGGCACGCTCGAGGCACTCGTCGTGGCCCGGGCCCATCCGCGCGTCCGGGAGGTCGTGGCCGTCGACCTGTCCGAAGGCTCGATCGCCCGGCTGCGGGCCCGTGTCCGCCTCTCGGGGCTCGGGGACATGCTGACCCTCGCGCGTCTGCGTGGCCAGCGCACCGCGCCACTCACGGCCATCGCCGCCGACCTCCGGTCCTGGACCCCGGAGGCCCCGTTCGACCTCGTCCTCGCGACCAACGTGCTGCAGCACACACCCGAGCCGGCGGCCCTCTTCGAACGCCTGACCTCTCCGACATTTCTGAACCGCGGCGGCATGTTGCGCCTCGTCACCTACGCACCGATGGGACGTTTCTGGATCCGCCGCACGGGCGCCTGGCTGCGGCTGCACGGCCTGACCCCCGAGACGCCGCGCCTCGTGAAGGCGGCCCACGACCTGATGATGACCCTGCCGCACGGCCACCCGCTTCGCAGCGCCTTCCTCGCCAACGCGGACCGACGGACGCCAGCGGGGCTGGTCGACGCCTTCCTGCATGCCGAGGAGAACCCCCTTGCTCCCGCCCGCTGGGCCCACCTCGCGGCCGATGCAGGGCTTGCATGGCTCGCGGATGATCACCACCCGCTGTCGCGCTCGACCTTCCTCCACGAGCTCGCCCCAGCGACCACCGCACTGCATCCAGCCGACGCGCTGACGGTCCTCGACGACCTCCTCGAGGTCGCGACCTGCCCCGTCCTGTGGTTCCGACACGCCCCCGAAGCCGTCCGCTGGCCGCTCCCGGAGCCCGCATCCCCAACCCCGCCAGGGGCGCCTGTGGTCCCGCCAGACTCGGTCCCGCCCGAGGCGACCTTCCACCTGCCGTCGGCACCCTTTCACGCCCTTGGCGCCTCGTTGCGCCGCGCCGCACAGCGCCTCGCGACCGTCGGGGTCGACGTGCGGGCGGTCCTCGCGACATTGCGCGAGACGGTCGGGCCGCGCCTCGACGCGGCGGATCGCGAACTACCCGGGCTGACGATGTCGGAGCGCGACCCGGACATGCTGTGCGCGGTCGCTGAGCCATGGGACGCGGCCGCCTGGGACAGCCTCGCGGCTCGCACGGGCGCAGGACCGCGGCTGCTTCACATGGGCGCGCAAGTCCCGGGCCCGACGCTAGCGGCCCAGGCTGCGTGGCTGCAGTTGCGTCATGGCGCGGTCATGCCCTCGGTCGGCCCCCTGCGCCTCGCCTGAAGCCGCCTCCCCCGTCCGCGCGCGCAGCCAGGACGCGCTGAGCGCCGAGGCCCGGACGCAGAAAAGGCCAGAACTCGACGGCTTGCACCCTCGAGCCTGGCCCTTGCCGAGCACTCCCCAACGCCGGGGAGACCGCCTCAGCGCACGTCAATCCTCGAACGGCACCGCGGTCGTCTTGTCAAAGCCGTAGCCGTCGCAGCTGCGCGGCAGCGTGACGTCGGTCGCCTCGCCGTCGGTGCAGAAGTAGCCGCTCTCCGACGCGTCCTGTCCGGCCTCCCAGCCGCACTTGTCAGTCCCCTCGCCCGCGCAGGTGGCCATGTAGACGGTGATGCCGCTGCACCAGTAGATGTTGGCGCCATCACAGCAGCCCTTCTCGGTGAGCGAGCCGCACGGGTCTGCGATGCAGGTGCCGCTGCTCTCGTCGCAGGCCTGTCCGTCGCCGCAGGTGCCCGCGCAGGTCTGGCCGCAAACCGAGCCACACGCGCGCGTGTCACACGTCTCGGTGCAGGTCTCGCCACCGCAGAGGTAGGGGTTCTCGCCCGAGGCGTCGGAGGTCTCTGCGGAGCTGCAGTAGTAGCCCGCCGTGTCGCTCACCCAGCCGCAGGTCGGGCTGCGCGGCTTGTCGGTCGCGCAGTCGACCGTCACGAGCGCGTCGTTGTCGCAGTAGGTCACGGAGCCGTCCGCGTTGCAGCAGCCAAAGAACGTGACGCCGCCGCACGGATGCTGCTCGCACGTGCCCTCGGCCGAGCAGATCTCGCCGTCACCGCAGCCAGTCCCACAGGCCTGGCCGCAGACCGAGCCGCATTCGCGCGTCCCGCAGGTCTCGGTGCAGGTCTCGCCCGGGCAGAGGTACGCGAATGTCTCGGAGGGGTCGCCCGAAGCTTCGTCGCTGCAGTCGAAGCCGTCGTCGCTCGCCCAGCCGCACGTCCGCCCGTCGCTCGGGCAGTCGAGCGTCTCGAGGACGCCCTCGTTGCAGTACTTCACAGCGCCAGCCGCGGTGCAGCAGCCCTCGAAGGTGATGTCCCCGCACTCCGCGGCACCCGCCACGCAGGCGCCCGCGTCACATGTCTCGCCAGTCGCGCACGTGCCGCAGCTGTTGCCGCAGGCGTCCTCGCCGCAGACCGCGGTGCCGCAGTCGGCCGCCTTCGTGGTGCCGCCCGCGCAGACGCCAGCCGTGCAGGTCTCGCCCTCGAGGCAGGCGTTGCTCGTCGTGCAGGCCGTCCCGTCGTCGACGGGCGCGGAGCCGCAGGTCCTGTCCTCGCCGCAGACGGCCTTGCGACACGACACGACGGCCGCCGAGACGCAGTCAGCGTCGGTCTCGCACGCGACGGGCGACGCGGTGTCGGAGCCAGACGTGTCGGGGCCGGTCGACGCGGTCGCGTCCGTGGCGGCGGCCGTGGTGCCGGAGTCGTCGCAGCCGGCGACGGAGAAGACCGCGAGGGCGGCCGAGAGCGTGGTGAGCGGGCGCATCCACGCGGGGACAAGCTTCATCGGGGGGGCTCCTTCGCGAGGGGTTCGATGACTCGCGGACGTCCCCTGAGCGTAGCGCCCGACCTGCACAGCCTGCAACGCGAAAGTGACAAGTGCGGCCCGGGCGCCGCCTGTCAGGCGAGGCGGACGACGATCCCGGCCCCTCGCACCGGGCCAGGCTCAGAGGCAGGCCTCGTTGTGCCGCGGACACTTGAAGCGGATGTGCACGTGATCCGTGTGGCCAGGCTCGTGGCGGATGAGTCCGTGCATCGCGCGCGACCCGCGTGGGTACTGGAACACCCAGTCGAGGCGCTTCTTCGGGACCCCGATGGACTCCGCGTGCTTGTAGAGCTTCTCCTGCACCGAGTAGCCGATGAACATGTACTCGACACGGCTCTTCGCCTCGCTCGCACCCGCGAGCGCGTCGAGCAGGGTCCAGGTCGCGTCGAGGTCGAGCTTGCCCTGGGATGCGTCGAGGAAGTAGTTTGGCGCCTTCTTGAGCCCCGTGAAATACCAGCCGACATCCGCGTCGAGCCCGGTCTGGTGGGATTTGTGCGGCGAGAGATGCCCACCTTTTTCGCGCGAAAGGTCGCCGACCACGACGTCATGGGCATCCTTGTGCTTCTTGTTCACGGCATGAAAGGCCTCCTTGAGCCCACGCAGCATCTCGGCCGTGCCCCAGGCGGCGTTCGGACGACGCACGAAGTAGCCCGGTCCGGGCTGCAGCTGCAGCGCCCCCTCGAGTCGCCCGTTCTGTGGCTTGCCGACCGCCCGCGAGCGGCCCCGCTTGCCGTCGGTCAACACCTGCAGGGTGTCGCCGATGCGCATGCGTTCCGTCTTGCGCTTCGGGTTCATGCGCGCGAGGTCGCGCGCGGTGAGACCGTATTTCCGGGCGATGCGCTCGAGCGTGTCGCCCGCCTCGATACGATGGTTGATGAAGCCCTGCGCGCGGCTCTTGTCGGTCGTCTTGACCTTCAGTTTCTGGCCTGGCCAGAACTGGGAGGTCGCCTTCTTCCCGTTCTGCTTGATGATCGCCTGCTCGGTCGTCAGGTAGCGCGAGGCGAGGTCGGAGAGCTGCTCGCCCGCGAGCACGAGGTGTGTCACGACACCTGGGCCCTTCCGCGCCGCCTCGCAGGCCTCGTCGGGGATCGCGACCCGCTGACCGGCCTTCAGGCGGCTCCCGCGAAGCTTGTTGTGCGACCTGATCACCTTCTCAGGGCAATCAAATGCGCGCGCGATCTCGCCGAGTGTTTCGCCGCGGGCGACCTCGTGCTCTTCCGCCGCGGCTGGGCGATGGGCGAACGTGACAGCGGACAGCGCGACGACGGCTGCGATGACAGGGCGCCACGTGGCGGTGGTGTGGCTCATGCGGGAATTCCTTGCTGACGGGTCCCGAAGGACAAGGCACGGCCGGGCGCCGCGCAACACGCGGGGCCGAACTACGATTCCGCGGCCTCAGCCGCTGGCGTTCTCCATGTGGAGCGCGATGTGCCGGAAGGCGCCCCAGAGGGTCTCGCGCAGGTCCTCGTCGGCGACGACCGCGTCGAGGGCCGCGCGCATGCAGAGGAGCCACTGGGCGCTCTCGGCGCGACCGATGACGAACGGCAGATGTCGGGCGCGCAGGCGTGGGTGACCAAAACGCGCAATGTAATGCTGGGGCCCGCCCGACCAGCCGCAGAGGAACCAGAAGAGCT
>SYAK01000521.1 GCA_005788935.1 Pseudomonadota bacterium | reverse complement strand
TCGGTGTTGTTGACCTCGACCGTCTTGCCGCCGTGCAGCGCGATGATGTCGTCGGGGCGGAGAGCCGCGGGCCCGATGGCGTTCTCGGCGAGGCACAGGATGGCGTCGATGCGGCGCGGGTAGCCGAGGCGGCAGGCGGCGTCGAAGGCGGCGAGCACCGCGGCGGCCCCGCCCATGTCCATCTTCATGCACGGCATGTCGGTCTTGCCCTTGAGCGAGAGCCCGCCGGTGTCGAAGACGAGGCCCTTGCCGACCCAGGCCACCGGCTCGTCAAGGGATTCGCCAGGCGGAGACCACTGGAGATGGACGAGGGCGGGCTCTTCCTCGGCCGCCTTGCCGACGGCGACGAGGCCACCGAAACCGCCAGCGGCGAGGGCGTCCATGCGCAGGACGCGGATGGCGGCGCTGTGGCGGGCGGCGACCTGTTCGCATTCGGCGACGAAGGCGTCGACCCCGAGCGCGTTCGGCGGCGTGTCGACAAGACGGCAGGCGAGGCGGACAGCGTCCGTGATGGCCTCGAGGCGCGGCTGAAGTACGGCGAGATCAAGGCCGGCGGCGCCGATGTGGAGGGTCGGCGCGGGCGGGGTCCGGTCGGGGTTGCGGCGCGGGGTGGCGCGGCGGGAAAACAGCGGGCAGGCGCGGGCGAGCGCGAGGGACGTGGCGAGGACCCACGCCTCGAGATGGTCGGCTGACAGGGCGGGCTCGGGGACGAGGATGGCGGCGTGGACCCCGCGGAGGAAGCGCCCGCGCGTCGCGGCGAGCAGGGCGTCGGCACGGCTCGGGGCGTTGTGGCGGGAGGCGGTCGCTGGGAGGGCGAGGACCTGGATGCGGACCGTGCGCGGGGCGGCCTCGGGGGACGCGGGCGGCAGGACGAGGAGGGTCGCGTGGCTCGCGGCGCCTTCGGTGGGGGAGAGGCCCTCGAGGAGGTGCGGCCAGAGCGGCAGGAGGGCCTCGGGGAAAGCCCGACCCGCCTCCTCGCCCATCGCGGTCAGCGCGGAGACGGTGCCGATGAAATGCCAGTGGTCGGCCGCGGCGAGGGCGTCAGAGGCGGCGGCAAAGCGGATCTCGGTCGACATGGCGGGGGCTCCGTTCTTCAAGGAATACGGTCAAATGGCACGGCAGGGTTCAGCGCGTGACGCGGCGGACACCGCGGGCCGCGAGCCAGGTGGCGAGGCGATCGCGGACGTCGCCCTGCAGGATGAGATCGGCCCCGTCGACCGCCCCGCCGCAGCCGAGCGCCTTCTTCGCGTCGACGAGCCAGGCGTCGAGGTCGGAGGCCGCGAGCTCGAGGTGGCTCACGCGGGTCGCGTCGCGGCCACCGTGCCCCTTGCGTTCGAGCCGCAGCACGGCCCGGGCCGGCGCCTTCGACAGCGTCGAGGCGGGCTCGGGAGGCGACAGGCGGGCGGGCGTCGCAGGTGACGATGCCGCGGGGAGTGCGCCGCGGAGCCCTGCGAGGGCCGCGAACGGCGAGGATGCGGCCTCGGGATCGATGAAGTCGCCACGCTTGGCCACGCAATCCTCCGACGGGTGGATCTGGACGAGGGCCCATTCATCGGTCGTCGCGCGCCCAAAGGCAAGCGTCTCCGCGCACCGCGGGCTCAGGGTAGGGCATCGGCGAGCAGCGTGGCGGGCGTCATGGCGCCGTGCGGACCGAGCGCAAGCGGGCTCGGCGCGCGCGCGCCAGCGTCCAGGGGCACGGCGAGCGTGAAGTGATCGGGGGCCAGCCCGCCAGCCCGCAGCGCCTCCCAGACCGCCGAAATGGTGGCGGGCGCCACGAGGCCCCGGAGCAGCGCGTCGCTGACACTGCGCATGAGGTTCGGCTGACGGTGGGCGAACTGGCGAGCCATCTGGTCGGCCACGGCCACCACGGCGGCGGCGGGGAGAAGCCCGCGCTCGCGCAGGACGAGCGCCATCTGGAGACTGTCGAAACAGGGCGCGGTCCGGCCATGGTCGCGGAAGCGCTCGGGGCGCTTGTGGACCTCGAGGTTGATGAACGCGAGGCGGACGCAGTCGCGTTCGGGCAGGTTCGCGGCGAGGCGCCCGATGCGCGCGGCGTCGGGTCGGGCGACCCCAAGGCGCGTGAGCACGCGGTCGAGCAGGCGACCGCGGACGCGGCCCGCACAGATGTCGCCATAGAGCGCGTAGATCGTCGCGTCGGACTCGGAGTCGTCGCCAAACAGGTACTCGTCTGCTCCCGCGGGCAGTTCACGACGATTCATGAGCAGCGCCGCGAGCTTGTAGCCGACCTGCTCGCGCAGCGCCCGCACCCGCCCCCGGAGCAGAAGCCCGAGCTGGTCCTTGAAGGTGATCCCATCGAAGGCGACGCCGTCGAGCAGCATCTTGCGTTCGATGACGCGCCTCAACTCGGGCGGGCTCGCCGAGACGAAGAGGACCGGGCGCTCCTCGGTGAGGCCGGGCGGGGCCATGCCGCGCCGCAGCGCCTGAAGGAGCGCGGCTGTGCCCGCGATGTCACGCTTGTCGATGGCGAATTCGAAGGGGACGCCGACGAGCCCTCGCCACGAGTGGATCTCGGTCGCGAGGTAGGTCTTGTCGATGTCCCACGTGAAGACGGGACCACAATAGTCGACTGGCAAGACACGCTGAAATGTCCGATCGAGGCGCTGCGCCCCCGACTCGCCAGGCGGCTGGGTCGTGCCACGGGAAATCCAGCTCAACGGCCAGCCCCGCGGCCTGAACGGCTGCCGAACGCGAGGGCGCGCTCGACGACCGAACCCTCGACGGGGGCGGGTGCGTCGATCGGGACCTCCGTGTGCTCGAAGCGGTTGGCGCGGCTCATGAGGCGCGCGAGCACGTCGGAGGCGCTGAGACCTTCGAAGAGCAGCGCGTGGACCCCGCGGACAATCGGCATGTCCACGCCGAGACGGGCGGCGTGCATGTGGGCCGCGCGGGTCGTGTTGACGCCCTCGGCGACCTTGATGGCGTCGGCCTGCGCCTCGGCGAGGGAGAGGCCGTCGGCGAGCTTGCGGCCGAGCGTGTTGTTGCGCGAGAGCGGCGAGGCGCAGGTCGCGATGAGGTCACCGAGCCCCGCGAGGCCGAGGGCGGTCATGCGATCCGCGCCGAGGGCCTCGGCGAAACGCGAGATTTCCGCGAGGCCGCGCGTCAGCAGCAGCGCGAGGGAGTTGTTGCCGAGCCCCATGCCCGCGCAGACGCCCGCGGCGATGGCGATGATGTTCTTCAGCGCGCCGTGCACCTCGACGCCGACGAGGTCGTGATTGCCGTAGACGCGCATCGTCGGCCCCGCGAGCAGACGCGCCGCTTTCTGGATGACCTCGTCGAACGGGCTCGCGATGACGGTCGCCGCGGGCTGATTGTCCATCACCTCGTCGGCGAGGTTCGGACCCGAGATGGCGCCGACCTTCAGGCAGCAGGTCTCGGCGCGCAGGACCTCGGACATGCGGGTCAGGTGCTCGGCCTCGAACCCTTTCGTGGCAGACAGCAGGATCTGGTCGCCAGTCACATGGCGCCCGAGCTCGAAGGCGACCGCGCGCATCTCGGAGGACGGGACCGCGACGACGATGACCTCGGAGAAGGTGGCGCAGGCCGCGAGGTCGGTCGTCGCGACGACGCCAGGGTGGATCGGCCGGTCTTTCAGGTAGCGGCTGTTCGTGTGGTCGCGGTTGATCTCGTCGACGCGCTCGGGGTTGCGCATCCAGAGACGCACCTCGGCCCCCGCGAGGGCCATGAGGTGAGCGAGGGCCGTGCCCCAGGAGCCGCCGCCGAGGACGGCCGCGCGGCGCAAGGTCTTGTCGGCCAGGCTCATGCGGCACCTCCAGGTCGCGGGTCCCGCCCCGAGCGCGCCAGGATGGACGGGCGGGCCTCCTTGTCGAGGCCGTGGTGGCGGAGGCGATTTCCATAGTAATGGAGCAGCTTCATGTCGCCGCAGTAGACCCGGTCGCCGCGCCGCGCAAGGACAGGCGCCGCGTGGTAGCTCGCGAAGTGGCGCAGCGCCGTCTGGACCATCGCGACCGCATCCCGTTGCGTGACGGCACCCGGCTCGAGCAGGACCTCGCCGCGGGCCGCGCGCGCATGCAGCACGTCGGTCGCCGCGAGGACACGCTCGCAGAGCTCGGTCATCGCGACGCCGAGCCCTTCGTCGCCTGTCCGGAGCAGGCGGTAGAGGTCGAGCGACGGGGAGCGGGCCTGCAGGATGGTGAAGAAGGTCCACGCGACGATCTGCGTCGAGAGCGCGACGGTGTTGGCCATGAAGGACCTCGCGACCGCCTCGCCCGCCTGCTGCGTGAAGACGCGATCGCGCTGCGGCAGGTGTTGCGGCTCACCACCGACGAGAATGTAGCGCTCGAGGTCGATGGCGCGGCCGTGGTGGTCCATGGACTCGCCCGTGGCGGGGTCGACGGCGTTGCCGACCGGGTCGATGGGGGCCCCGACGCGGAGCCGGATACGCGCGTCGAGGTTCACGAGGTTCTGCGTGAAGCGGATGTACTTCTGAAGCACATAGCTCTCGTCGGGCCCGGGGATGTAGCGGGCCTTGCCCTCGCGCTGAAGGTGCTCCTCGATGAGGCTCTCGGCCTCGAGGACGAGGTGGTAGTTCAGCGTGCACGGGACGATGAAGACGCGGTCGTGGCCACGGCGGGCGCGACGGTTGTTGATGTAGGCGCGGAGGCCGGCCGAGAGCAGGCCGAGCTTGAGGTGCTGCTCGACGGCACCGGAGCGGACGCGGGTGCCCGCTGGGAAAAAGAGGTTGTGCTGCCCGAGCTCGAGGGAGACCGTCGCGTATTCCTTCAGGATATCCTTGTAGAGCGGCGCGGTCTTCTGGCGGTCGACGCGGTAGGCGCCGAGGTTGCGCATGAAGAGGGACATGACCGGGTTCGAGAACAGGTTGAGCCCGGCCCCGTAGGAGAAGGCGGGCAGCCCGAGGGCCCAGATGGCCCATCCCATGACGGGGCTGTCGAGGTTCGAGACGTGGGTCGGGGCGAGGATGACGGTGCCGCGCTCGGCGCAGGCGCGCAGCGCGTCGGTCTCACCCTCGAGGGCGACCGTGTCGGCGATGTCGGGAAGTCCGCGGGCGAGCAGGCGCTTCGGGCTGACCGCGTTCAGCAGCATCGGCAGCGCGCGCGGCAGCAGGCGGGTCGTGACGGCGTACAGAGCCGGCGAGAAATTTCCTCGGATTTCATCACAATACCGACGCGTCACGTCGCGCAGCAGGCGGCGAACGTCGGTGTCGGAGGCGCGAGCGAGCGTCGCGCGGACCGACTCCCAGAAGGCGGCGTCCTCCTGCCAGCGGGCGTCGTGGGCGGCGGACTCGAGGCGCTTGCGCTCGTGGTGGAGCGTGTCGTTGACGAGCACGTCGAGGGCCATGCCGTGAGGCAGGCGGGCCTGGGTGAGGCAGGCGTCGAGCATGCGGGCCTCGACCTCGGTCAGGGCCTTGTCGCGGAGGCTGTTCTGCATGGGGGATCCACTCCAGGGAGCGACGCGCGGCCGTCGGGAGCCCCACCGTACACCAGCCTGCGTGGCCACGAAAGGCGCGACGCGCGAAGCGACGCGCGAGGCGTGGGCGAGCCGCTGGGCGCGGACGAGGCATCGCATTTTTTTACGAAGCGCCGATTCGGCATCCTAATGGCGCGGATCATGACCCGGGCGTGGTACCATATCGTTGTCATCGGCTCCGACCTGAGCGGCCTCATCTTCGCGGCCCTCGCGGCCCGGGCTGGGTACCGCGTGTGCGTCCTCGGGCAGGGCAGCGAGGGCGGTCGGTACCGCCACGAGGGGCACTGGTTCCTGCGCGAGCGGGAGACAGCCCTCGGCGTGCCGGTCTCCCCCGCCATCAGCCGCGTCTTCAGCGAGCTCGCGCTCGGACTCGAGCTGAAGAATCGCCCGCAGCCGCTCGACCCGACGATGCAGCTCGCGATGCCTGGCGTGCGCCTCGACCTCGCCCGCGACCCGCGCCTCCTCGAGCGCGAGCTCGAGCGCGAGTTCCCCGGCCAATGGAGCGGTCTCGAGCCGCTCGACGCCCTCGCCCGGGAGGGCGCAGCCCGCTTCGACCTCCTGTGGCAGGGCAACCTCGGGCTCCCGCCCGACGGCTTCCTCGAGCGGGCGGCGCTGCGCAAGGCGCTGCGCGACCTCGACCCCCGCGGTCTCGAGCCAGCCCCGGCCCCGTTTGCGGCCTGGCTCGCCCACCCCGGCCTCGCGCACGCGGCCCATGCGATCCTCGACCACATCGCGGGGCTCGCGACCCAGACCCTGCCGCGTCACGTGGCGCTGCGCCTGTGGCGGGCGTTCCGGGACGGCATCTACCGCTTTCCGGGGGGCGTCGACGGACTGCGTCAGATGTTCGTGCGCAAGCTGCAGGACCAGTCGGGGCACTACCGGGCCGACGCGCTCGCCATCCACCTCGACGTCAAGCGGTCGCGGGCCATCGCGGTCGGGCTCGCGGAGCGCGGCGAGGCGATCGGCTGCGAGATGATCGTGCTCAACGGGCGCGCGGACCGCGTGGCCCCGCTGCTCGGACTGGCGGTCGAGGCGCCGCGGGCCCACCGCGCCATCATCAACCTGGCACTCGACCCGCGCGTCATCCCGCCCGCGATGGCGCCGGAGCTGCTGCTCTTCGGCGAGGACGACCGACCGCGCGGCGTAGCGCCACCCCCGAACCGCGTCGCGCTGCCCGCCCGCAGCTGGTGGGTGTCACGGCCAGGCGCTGGCCCGCTGACGAGCGACGGCCGCCCAGGCCCCGGGGTGCTGCAGGTGTCGACCATCGTGCGGGGGCACCGCCTCGAGGGCCCGGAGGCCGCCACCGCCCGCGCGAGTTCCCTGCGGGACGAGGCGCTGAGGGCCTTGCGCGCAGTCCTGCCATGGCTTGAAGATGGATTGCGCGCAATCGATGTTCCGGAGCCGGTCCCGCTGCACGCCGGGCTTGACCCGGAGACGGCCTTCTCGCTCGCCGAGCACTGGCCGAAGCTGCCCCTGTCGAACGCGCTCGTGACAAGCAGCGGCCATGAGGCGCCGCTCGGCCTCGAGGGCGCGTGCCATCAGGCGATGATGGCCTTTTACCGGCTCCGTCGCGAGCTTCGCATCAAGGGTTCCCTCGCCCATGCCTGAACGCGCACGTCGTCGATTCGGCGCCCGCGCCGCCGCGGTCTTCGCCGCCTGCCTCGCGAGCTCCCACGGGGGAGCCCGCGCCGAAGGACCGTCCATCGCCCTCGACGGACCAGCGGTCACGAGGACCGAGACCGAGGCGCGGCGGGGTGAGGTGATCGGCTGGGACGCCTTTGCAGCGGCCGTCGAGGAGGTGCACCCGCTGATGACGGCGGCGCGGGCGGGTCTCGACGCCTTGCGGGCGCGGCTGTCGCAGGCGGACTGGGCGTGGTTTCCGTCGCTGCGCATGACGGCTGGCACGGGGATTGTGCCAAGGATTACGGGTGATGCGCTCGACAGCAAGGCCGACTGGACCAGCTTCGGCCCCTTGATCGACGCCCGCCTCGAGCTCGCGCAGCCGCTCTGGACCTTTGGCCGCATCGAGGCGCTGCAGCGGGCAGCCGAGGCGGGCGTCGGTGTCGGGCGGGCAGGCGTCGAGGTCGCGCGCTGGGAGCTGAGGCTGCGGGCGGCCGAGGCCTTCTTCGCGTCCGCGCTCGCACGCGAGCTCGACGCGCTGCTCGGCGAGGGGCAGGTCTGGATCGCGAAGGCCGAGGCGCGCATGGAGAGCCAGCGCGACGCGGAGTCCGTCGACTACGACCAGCTCGAGCACCTGCGGCTCAAGACGCGCGTCGCCGAGTTCCACGAGCTGAAGACGCGCAACGACCTCCTCGGCGTGACCGCACGGGCTGGCATGCGGGTGCTGCTGCAGCTGCCAGACGACAAGCCCGCTCCCGAGCCCGAGGGAGACCTCGTGCCGCTCGAGCTACCGCTGCACGACGCCGAGGTCTACGTGGCCCTCGCGCGGCGCAACGACCCCGGGCTGCAGCTCGCACGCGCCCGCGCCGGGGCCGCCCGCGAGCTCGCCGGGTGGCGCTGGAGCGAGCTCTGGCCAAACCTCGTCCTCGCGGGTGACGTCCGCTCGACGCACGCCCCGACGGTGGCGCCCCAGTCGTCCATCTTCGCCAATGACCCCTTCAATCGGACCTTCGGGACGCTCGCCCTCGGCTTCGAGTGGCGCCTCGATGTGCCGCAGCGCCTGTTCGTGGCGGACGAGGCCCGCGCGAGCGCGCGTCGCGCCGAGGCGGAGGCCGAGGTTCAGGCGGACCTGATGGAGGTCAACGTGCGCCGCCTCGTGCAGGATCTCCTCAATCAGCGCGCGCTGCTCGACGTGTATCGCGGCTCGCGCAAGGCGGCGCAGGGCTGGCTCACGGCCACCTGGGACACCTACGAGTCCGGCTTCGGGAGCTTCCGCGACGTGATGGACGCCCTCGTCCAGTTCTACGAGAAGCGCCTCGGCTACCTGCAGGTCGTCCACGCCCACAACCTCGCGGTATTCCGCCTCTCCCAGGCGGTCGGCGTCGATATCCGGGCCATCCGCGCGCAACCTGAATAACCGCGCCAGCCGGTCGTCGAGCGCCGGGGTCGCTGGCCACCTGCGCCGCCGCCCTCCCGTTGCAACCGCCCGGAGCCCCCGCATGAAGCCACCCCGTCTGCTCGCTCGCGCCCTCGCCTCCCTCGCGGCCGTCATCGCCGTCGCCACCACGGCCATCGCCGCGCGCGCCGCCGAGCCAGTCGGCCCGAAGGAGCGCACGGCGGCCATCTACACAGAGGTCCAGCGCGTGGCGCTCGAGACCGCGGACCGCGCGACACTCGTGGCGAAGGTGCTCGCCGCGCTCGACACCTTCATCGACTACGACGCCTTCGCCGAGCGCACGCTGAAGACCACCTGGCCGAAGCTGACGGGCCCCCAGCGCGACCTCTTCAAGGCGAGCTTCCGGAAGCTCGTCATCCGCACCTACGCCAAGAAGTTCACGCCTGGCGCGCGCTTCGAGGTCGCGTACCGTGGGGACGCGGTCATCCCCGACGCGACCCGACCCGAGGCGAAGGTCAAGACCACCCTCCGCCACGGCAAGGTCGCGGCCGACGTCGACTACCTGCTCGTCCGCAAGGCGATCGGCGGGGTCGACGCGTGGCGCGCGGCCGACATCGTCATCGACGACGTGTCGATGGCGCTCAACTGGCGGAACAGCTTCGAGAAGATCGTCACGAAGGACGGCTTCGACGGCCTCATCCGCAAGATCGAGGAGAAGACCGCGAAGGAGCAGTGACCTCGGCTCGGCGCGCCGCTTACTTGCAGCGACGCGCGAACTCGGTCTGCTTCTTCGGCACGACGGCGTTGCCGGGGTCGATGATGAGCGCCTCCGCCAGGGTCTTCGTCGCGGTGGCGCAGTCCTTCTGCTTGTAGCTGTTCTCGGCCTGCAGAATCATGGCTGGCACGCGCCCGACGAGCTTCTTCAGCTCGTCCTGCGCCTCGACGTAGTAGGCGCTCTTGTCGTCGACCCCGCGTAGCGTCGTGGCGGCCTCGCCCAACCGAAACTCGCGAACGTCGCCACGGGCCTGCTCCACGCGCGCGAGGTCACCCTTCCAGACCTT
>SYAK01000520.1 GCA_005788935.1 Pseudomonadota bacterium | reverse complement strand
GCGCTGAGCCTCATCAACCAGGACCCCGACCGAAAGCTTGGAATTGCAAACTCTCGCAGGCGAGCAGGCTTCGATCGGCGATACCTGCTAAAGTTGCTCTCTGGTGGTGTGCTCGCGTGAGAGAACTCGATTGCCCTGCGCAGCGCGCCGCTCGGGTTTGCGCGTCGAGACGAGGCACGCTATGGTTCCGATACGCGCCTCGCAGCCCGCAGACCGCGGCGCGACCTCCACCCGGAGTCCTCCCCGATGACGAACGAGCTCGACTTCAACGCGTCCGCGCCCGCCGCCGAGTCCACGCCCGAGCATGGCCCAGCGGCGCCCGAGACGACACCGACGCCTGCAGCTTCTGGCCCGGCACGGCTCGACCTCCTGGTCGTGTCGCAGAACCCGAGCTTCAACATGGTGGAGCAGGGTCTCTACGCGCTGATGAACTTCCTGCACACGGCGAACGTCGGGCGGGCGACCGATGAGGCGCTCGCCAAGGCGTGGACCGAGATCTACCTGGCTCCGGGCGCGACCCCGCACGAGGCCTTCGTCCGGCACGGTTATGACGTCGCGGTCCCGCCGTTTCTCGAGCTCGTCGTGCACAACGCGCTGACACCCGAGCGCCTCCCGTGGGGTCCCGACGGGGGCGTCCGGTTCTGGCTCGAGTTCCGCGGCTCGCTGTTCTCGGACCTCGACGGACGCTTCAAGAACCGACTGCGCGAGGTCCTGAACACGCGCATCGACGTCCTGTCCCGCCCGCACGAGCCCCTGCCACCGCACCGCGTCGTGCTGCCGGGCGAGGAGGCCGTCGCGACCAAACGCCTCAAGAAGGATCGCGCCTCCATGCGCGTCGGGACAGCCGTCGAGGAGTTCTGAGGCCTCGCGCGCGTCCGCCCGCGCCGAACGGTGGCGCCCGATGGCCCGCCCGTGCTAGGCCCCCGGCATGACCGAAGCCATGACGGCCGCAGAGGCCCAGCGACACCTGCTCGCGAGCTCCGACGAGGAGCTGCGGGTCTACGTCGACTCCGCCCACATGGGGTACCTGCCGATCTATCTGGCGCGGGCCGAGGCGCGCTACGCGTTGCGCGAGAACCCGACCGAGGTACTTGCCGAGCTGGCGGCTGCGAGCCGCTGCCACGCGTCCCACGGGGGCGTCTACCTGACGAAGTGGCCCCACAGCCAATTTCGGCGCCGGCGCCTCGAGCCGCTCGAGCTCTTTGTCGCGACGGCGGATGTGCGCGCCGAGGCGGGGATCCGCGAGGCCTTCGCGCTCGATGCGGTGTCGTTCCTCGCGGGTCTGTCCGACGACGCGGTTCTCGACGAGGTGGCCGCGGTGACGCCCTACTTCGCGCGCGGAGACTGCGAGACGCCGGTCCACGCCGCTGGGGCGGCCGCGGTGTTTTACTGGCTGCAGCTGTCGGCCCTCGTCCGTGGGGATGGCGAGGCGCTCGAGCTGGCGCGCAGGCGGGCTGGCACCTTTCACGACGACTTCGGCCACCTTATGGGCGGCGCCTCCGCGGGCGCTGTCGCGCGCCTGCGCACGGTCCACGAGTGCCTTCAGGTCCTGCGCCCGAACCCGCCGCCGCAGGCTGCCGCGGTGCTTGGCCGGACGGTCGTCCGCCACCTGCAGCTGACCGCGGCCGAGTTCGCGCTGACAGCCACGCGCGATCCCGAGGGGTTTCTGCTGGGGCGCGGGGCGCTCGACCGGACGGCGCTGGCGCTGATGGCGCTCGGACGGCAGCTCGGGCTCGACGTCGGGGCCGCGCTGAGAGAGGCCGGCGCCGACCCTTGGTGGATCGCGTGCGCCGCGGTTGAACCTCCCGCCGCGGCCGCGTCGTGAAGGTCATCGCCCTTGACCGGGATGTCCCCGAGACGTGGCTGCTCGGGCCAGCGCTCGACGCGCTGAGGCGTGGGGAGCTCGTCATCTTCCCGACGGACTCGGTCTACGCGATCGGCTGCGACCCGGAGAACCGGCGCGCGGTCATGAACCTGTACACCGCCAAGGGCATGACCGAAAATCACCGGTGCTCGATGATCTGCTCGGATCTGAAGCAAGTCGGCGGGGTGGCGCGCGCGGTCGGGAATGACGCGTTCCAGTTCATGAAACACCACCTTCCGGGACCTTTCACTGTGATCCTGAAGGCGTCGCGCGAGCTGCCCAAGGAGGCGACGGGCAAGCGCAAGCAGATCGGCGTGCGCATGCCGGACCACCCGGTCTCCCGCACGCTCGTCGAGGACTTCGGGCGTCCGATCCTGGTGACGTCGGTGCCTGATTGGACCTCGGGCGAGCCCGTAGACCCGGTCGACATCGCGAAGCGCCTGATGGTGCGTCCGGGGGTTGTCATCGATCAGGGCCCGATCGAGGCCGACCCGTCGACGGTCGTGGACTTTTCCGAGGACGAGCCGGTGCTCGTCCGGCAGGGGCGCGGGGTCGTCGAGGGCTGGGTCGAGGTCGGCTGAGGTCGCGCGCGGCGGAACTCGCGTCACACGTCGCGTGCCGCGAGCGCCTCCCAACGCGCCATCAGGCCCTCGAGACGGTTCGCCAGCGTGGCCTTTTCCACCGTCAGCGCCCGACCTGCAGCCCCATCTCCGCGCCAGACAGCCGGATCCGCGAGCTGCGCCTCGAGCGCCTCGGACTGCGTCTCGCCCGCGGCGATATCCGCCTCGAGCTTGACGAGCTCCTTGCGCTCCTTCGCGCTGAGACCGGATTGCGCCGGGGCCGTCGGCTTGGTGGCCGCCCCGCCAGCGCGCCGCTCGCGATCGGCGTCCCGGGCGCGACGGGCCTCCTCGGCCCAGGCGTCGTCGAGGGCTGGCGCCCGCAGTCGACGGTAAGTCGACCATCCGCCGGGCTGCAGGAAGACCTCGCGCCGGGTCTGCCCGGGAGCAGCCGCTGGCCAATCCTCAAAGGCCACGAGGCGGGTCGCGACGCGGTCGAGGAAGTAGCGGTCGTGACTGACGACGACGGCGGTGCCGTTGAAGCCGAG
>SYAK01000050.1 GCA_005788935.1 Pseudomonadota bacterium | reverse complement strand
TGCTCCCGGTCCAGGCCGCGAGCGTCCTCCTGTTTGCGGCCTTTGCGCTCGTTCCGTACGACTCGGTCATGACCGTCCTGCTGTGGGCGACCTTCCTGACCGCGCTGCTCGCCGCGACCCAGGACATCGCGACCGATGGGCTCGCCGTGACGCTGCTGTCCCCCGCCCAGCGCGGACTCGGCAACGGCGTGCAGGTGGCGGCCTATCGTCTGGGCATGGTGGTCGGCGGGGGCGCGCTGCTGGCGGTCTTCGCGGACGCCGGGTGGGGTGTCTCTGCAGCTTCGATGGCGGGCTTGCTCGCCCTCGCGTCGCTGCCCGTGCTGTTCTGGCGCGAGCCGCCATCACCCGCGCCGGTCGCGGGGCCTCCGTGGGCCGCGATGCGCGCCATGCTGCGACGTCCAGGTGTCAAGGCGTGGCTCGGGCTGCTCGTCGGCTACAAGGTCGGGGAGCAGGCGGGTGGCAGCCTGGTCAAGCCGCTGCTGGTCGACGCCGGACTCGATCTCGGCGCCATCGGCTGGCTCGGCGCCATCGACTCGACCGCGAGCCTCGCGGGTGCGCTCGCGGGGGGCCTCTGGACGACCCGCCTCGGGACGCGCCGGGCGCTCGTCGTGTTCGGCCTCGGGCAGGCGGTGTTCGTGGCGGCCTGGGCCTGGCCCGCGCTCACGGGGGACGCCCTCGCCGCCGCACTCGTCACCATCGCGGACGGCTTCGTCGGCAGCATGGCGACCGCCGCCCTGTTTACCGCGATGATGGAGCGGACGCGCCCAGCCGATGGCGGCACCGAGTACACGCTGCAGGCGAGCGTCGTGCTCGTCGCGGCCTTCCTCGGCGGCGGGCTCGCTGGACCGCTGGCCGACGGCGTGTTCGGGTTCTTGCCGGGCCCCGCTGGATACATGACATGTTTCGTGTTGTGGGCGGTCATCACGGCCATGGGTGCGGTGTTGATGCGCGCCGCGCCCGCCGCGGTTCCCCTCGCGGCCGCGCCGGGTTAGCCTTTGGCACCGACCCTCGGAGGTTCCGATGACGCGACAGAAGGTGCTCGTGCTCTACCTCGCCATGCCCGCGCTCGACGCCGCGGTCATCGGCTGGAGCCTCTATGACGGGACGGGGCGGACGCGTCCGATGGCCGGGGACAGAGACACGCCGCCCTATGCGACCGGGATCGACGCGCTGAAGGATGGCTGGCGCCTCTTTCAGGCCTCGCAGGTGATGGACCATCCGCATGGCGCGGAGTTGACGCTCGGCTATCTGCGCTACGAGTTCTTCTTCGAGCAGCTCGTGGAGGTCGCACCATGACGGGGTTGCCGCTGCTGCACAGTTTCGACCTCGCCCGCTTCGTCGCGCGGGGATTCCTGCGGATGGACGCCGTCGTGCCTGACGCCTTGAACCGGCGCTTCATGGCAGAGGCCGTCGATATCGCCGCTGTCACGCCAGACATGGGTCGACGCGATGCCCACCGGTGTCTGATGCAGCGTTCGGCCGTGCCCGAGGTCGTCCCGTCGGTGCCCTTTTCGGAGGCTTACGCGCCTGGCAGCGCGCTCGCCGAGATCTTCGCGCTGCCGCACGTGGCGGGCGCTATCCGCAGCCTCGTCGGGCCAGCGCCGCTGTTCGACCACCATTACCTGCACGTGACGTATCCGCCCGATTACTTTGGTGGCGGCGTGCATGTCTCTCAACCGACACATCAGGATTCGACGGTGGATCCTCAGGCCGGCTTCGACCTCCAGGTCATGTATTACCCGCATGATGTGACGCCCGAGATGGGCGGCACCCGCTTCATCCCGGGGACGCACCTTCGGATCGTCAACGAGATGGCGCTCGCGCGGTGCCAGAACATGGTCGGGCAGCAGCACGTCGTGGCGCCGGCCGGGACGCTGCTCTTCCTCCACCACGGGATCTGGCATGGTGGCGGCCTGAACCGCTCTGCGAGCCCGCGAACGATGTACAAGGTTCGGGTCCGTCCGACGGTCCCGCAGGTTCGCTGGTGGGACATGGCGACGCTGCCGCCAAGGGCCCGGCGCCCGGCGTATTTCATGCGGCAGCCGCAGCCGGCCTCGGTCGAGGAGATCCTGACGACCCCCGAGCCGTGGTTCGAGTCGGACACGGCGCAGCTCGAGTTCCTGCAACGCATCAAGTTGTGGCGACATCTGCTCGGCGACCCGGCCTGGGACGTCGACGACTGGCTGACGCGCCTCGAGAACCCCGCGCGGCGCCCGATCGGCGGCTGACGGACGGTTTCAGGCCGCCCGGTGTCGGGACGAGCGGACTCTGGGCGTCCGTCGGCCGAGAGGCCGGTGGGCCTCACCGCCGCCGTGGTTCGGCGGCTTCGCACTTGAAGTTCGGCGCTGTCGCCGCCCGCAGGTGGAGCCGGAAAGCCTCCGGGTCTGCCGCCTGCACCTCGAGGTTGGCACCTCCGCCCGAGGCCGCGATCCGCGCGTTCCGGGTGGCGCGCGCGTTCAGCGTGATGACGGTCGTCCGCACACTGACCGCCACGCCCCACGGGTTCGTCAGGGCACGCTCCGTCTCGGAGGTCGGCCTGTACGGCGGTGGCAGGACGACGTCGGCGCCAGGTGGCACGCAATGTCCACTCTCGCAGCGTGCGCCGCCATGGCAGTCCGCGTCGCCCTCGCAGGCCAGCCCGAAGGCCAGACGGCGCGCCTGGACCGCCGGGTTGAAGAAGGCCGTCTCGTCGCCGTAGGTCGTCTCCTCTCCGTCGGTGAAGAGGATGATGAAGTCGTCCTTGCAGTCGCGGTAGGGGTCCGCGCACACGCCGTCCGTGCACATGTAGCCCGCCGAGCCGCAGCTCGCGTCCGTCGTGCAGGGCTTTCCGTCGACGCGGACGTAACGGCGGAAGTACTCCCCTGCATAGAAGAGGCTCTTGCCGAGGGGGGTCTCGCCGCCCGCCCGCAGCTCGTGGTCGGTGTGGCGGAAGCAGCGGCGCTCGTCGTTCAGCTCGCCGCAGCGCCCGGTCCCGCAGTCGGCGTGGTTGACGCAGGGCTGTTCGGTCGCGCCGAGGCGTTCGGAGAAGTCCATCCAGGCGAGCAGCGTCTCCGTGTTGTCGAGGGTGTTGCGCGGCGGGAACGGCACGAGCAGGACATCTGACAGATTGTCGGAGAACCATCGGCCAGCCGTCGTGTCCATTGCGTCATCGTCGCCCGTCATGCGGTTGCCCTCGAGCGGCAGATACCAGCCGAGCCAGCAGTTGGCGGTGTTGAGGCCGCTCTCGCGCTGCGGGAATCGCTGCAGCGCGAATTGGCTGTAGCCTCCGATAGAGTCCGCGATGACCTGCGAGAAGACCTGCTTCGACAGCGAGAACAGGGTCATCGGCGCCGCCACGTCACAGGCTGGGAACGTCGGCATGCACGGGGTTCCCGACTGCTCGCAGTTGATGGGCGACCCTGACAGCGCCGGGTCGGCGTAGTCGTGCATCGAGCCCGACGTGTCGAAGATCAGCAGCACGTTGTGGCGGACCGGCTGGCAGTCGCCGCCATAGCACGCGCTCCCGGCCGTGCAGGTCTCGACCGTCTCGACCGTCCCGGTCGGGTCGCAGTAGCGCCGCCGCCCAGCGCTGTCGCAGGTCGCAAAGCCGGCCTCGCAGACGATGGGCTCGCAGCTCGCCGTCGTGGCGGTTCGTGCGACGCACGCCTCACGCGGCGCGCACGGGTTCGCCACGAAGGTGCCGCCGACCATCGGGCCCGACGCGCCCGCGGTGCCCGGGCGACAGATCTCGCGAGCGCCGTCCGCCCCGCAGCGCTGCTCGACGATGAGGCACGCCACACAGCGGTTGATGCGGGCGTCGCAGCTGAGACCCTCTGCACACGCGCCCTCGGTCCGGGGCTCGCAGGGCTCTCCGAGGCTGGCACGAGGCGTCGCGGCGTCGCTCGGTGCCGTGTCTTCGAGGACCTCGCCGCGGGTCGCGTCTTCGCGCGGGGCGATGATGTCAGGGCTGACGAGGACAGGCGGCTCGCAGGCGACACAGGCGGCGGCGAGGGCGATCACGATGGAAGCGGCGCGCATGATGGCTCGGTACCAGACGCGCGCCCTCGATGAAAGGGATGCGGCGTGCGAGACCTCAGGTCGGGCGTTCGGCGAGCGGCAGCCACGCCACTCCGTCCGCGCCCGTGACCGGCTGCCCGACGATCCACCAGCGCGCGCCGGCCTCGATCTCGGCCTGCAGCTCCCGCATGCCGACGTGATCGCGCTCGCCGATGAAGCGCGTCGGTGCGGGCCGGGATCCGGCGATCTTCTCGCCCGCCACGACCTGCCGCAGCGCAGCGCCGTCGACAGCCCAGCTGTAGGTGAGCGTCGAGGGGATCGAGTGGGCGGGCGTCCAGGCCGTGTGCAGCCGCAGCGGGCCGAACCGGGCGTGGATGTGCAGCGCCTTCGAGGTCCACTGCGTCGCGCCGAACGACGTCTCGACGCCGTAGGCCGCGAGGCCGAGCGCCTTCGTCAGCGTCCCAAGACCGGCGAGCCTCCGCTCGGGCAGGAGTCGGTTCAGGCTCGCGAGGTTGTGGCCGAACCACAGGCCGCGCCCCCGGATCGGGATCGCGATGTACATCGCAATTGGCACGGGGCCGCGATAGTCCGCTGGCACCTCAAGCGCCGCGCGTTCGTTTGAACTCAAATCATCGTGCGGGATCGCAAAACCGTGAATGAATCCAGGCAGTTCTGCCATGTTGTAAAAGATCCAGCGCGCCATCGGCATCCCTTCCGGGCCAAAGGTGAGCCGATCAAGTCGTTGCAACTGAAAAAAGAAGGGTGCGTTGCGGCTGTCGAGCGGGTCGATGTGCCAGCGCGTCGTGATGCCGAACGGGGCTGGGTCGACCGCGGGGCGGTTCAACCAGGTCGCGACCGTGAACGGGCTCGCGTGTGCGAGGATGGCCTCGGTCATCATGACGGCCTCCCGAGCGAGCGGAGCGGATGGTCAGGCATCGGGTGGCCGCCGAACCGGACCTGCCAGATCCCGCCGAGCGGCGCACTGTCACGCGGCGAGAAGGTGGTGAGCCAGACCTCCTCGCCAGCATCGAGCCGGGCCTGGAGGGCCGCAAGGTCGTCTGCACAAGCGACGTCGATCCGGGCGCGCGGGTCATGCGCAAGGGGCTCCGAGGCTGCGGCGACCCCAAGCGTCGCCGTGAGCGGCTGGTCATGGGCGGGGTTCAGCGCGTGCAGGACGCGCACCGGGCCGAGCCGTGTCAGCTGCCCGATGAGCGGGTCCTGCCAGGGGGCCGTCACCAGCGCCGCCGGAAAGTCCAATGCGGCCGAGGCTTCCCGCCACAGCCTCGCGAGGAGGTCGCTACCGCCAGCCGCGTCCTCGAGCCAGCGGGGCGCTGTCCCGTTCGGGGTGGCCCCGGCAAAGCCGAGGGTGTGAACGAGATCGATCCTCGGCGCGAGACGGGCGGTCGGGATGGCCACCGCCATCGCCACGGGCAGCAGCGCGTCGTCGGTGGCCTCCGGATCAAGGACGGACCGGACCTCTGGCGGAACGGCGCCTGCGGGCAGCGCGAAGCCGAAGACGCCGCCCGGCGCCAGCGCGCAGTCGTAGAAGACCCAGGCGGGCGCGACCTGCCTCCACGGTGCATGGATGGCGGCCTCAAGCCGCTTCAGGCGGTCGATGAAGGGGCCCGAGGCGACGCGCAGCGGGTCAACAGGCAGAACGGTCGAATCCGGAGGACGACGGTCAGAGGGTGCGCCGAGGTCTGGCAGCACCGCGAAGGCACGCAGCGCTGTCACCGGGAGGCCTCCCGACGACCGAGGTTCCCGTAGCGGTGGTAGTCGTGGGAGACGCTTTGCTCGCGAAGGTACTTCAGCAACTCGACGCGCGCGTCCGGACTCACGGGCGTGTCATCGACGTACCAACCGCGCTCGACGCATGCATCTTGCAGGCTGTCGGCGATCTGGCCGCTGACGCGGACCCGCTCGGGTCTTGGCGAGAGGGTCTCGAGGCGCGCGACGAGGGTCTCGGGCGGCTCGACGGTCACTGGCATCCCGAGCCCGGCGTGCCAGACGGCGGGCGTGATGGCGCTGACGATGACGGGGCTGCCGACGGTCCGCGCGGCGGTCAGCATGCGCTCGGCCTCCCAGGCTGTCGAGCCAGCCGCGAGTCGAACGAGGACCGCACGCAGCGGGCGGAGGCGGAAGTGGTTGTCCTGGCCGACCAGCGGGCCGACCAGCTCGCGCGGGTTCGCCAGCTCCTGCTCGAACGAGGCCGCGTAGTCCGGGATGGGCGGCGACAGCGACGGCTCGGGGGGCGCCTGAGCCGCCACGGGGCGCATCAGCTGGAGGACGTAGTTCGGTCCGCCGGCCTTCGCTCCGGGCCCGAAGACGCTGGCCTTCATGCCGCCGAAGGGCTGGCGCCCCACGATGGCGCCGGTGGTCGGGCGATTCAGGTAGAGATTGCCGGCCTCGACATGTGCCAGCCAGTAAGCCTGTTCGGCTTCGTCGAGGCTCTCGAGGCCCGCGGTGAGGCCATAGGGCACCTCGTTCGCGATGGCGACGGCCTCGGCGAGATCGGCGGCGCGCATGACCGCGAGGACGGGGCCGAAGAGCTCGTTCAGGTGCGTCGGGGAGCCGCGCGCCACGCCGAGCTTGATGCCAGGCGACACGAGGCGCGGATTCTCCGGGTCGACGCGCGGCTCGAGCAGCCACGACTCGCCAGGCAGGAGCGTCGCGATCGCCTCGGCGAGCGCGTCGCGCGGTGGGCGGATGAGGGGCGGGACGTCGGTGCGCGAGGACCAGGCCGGTCCCGTCACGAGCGAGGCGGCCGCGTCGCGGAGCCGCGGCAGGAAGTGCGGGTCGTCCAGGACCGCCGCCTCGCAGATGAGCAGAGACGTCGCGCTGCACTTCTGGCCGGCATGACCGAATGCGCCATGGATTGCGTGTTTGATCGCCAGATCGCGATCGGCCGTGTCGGTGATGACGAGCGTGTTCTTGCCGCCCGTCTCCGCGAACAAGTTGAGGCGCGGCCGCCACGCGAGGAACCGCCGCGCCGTGGCCGTCCCGCCCGTGAGGATCACCGCGTCGACGCGCGGATCCCGGATGAGCGTCTCGCCTTCGGGCAGGTTGGCACACGGCAGGAAGTGCAGCGCCTCGGACGGGACACCGGCGTCGCTCAGGAGGTCGACGAGCAGCCTCCCGATCCGGGTCGCCTCGGGGGCCGGTTTGAAGATGACTGTGTTGCCCGCCACAAGGGCGGCCGCGATACCGCCCGCGGCGATGGCGAGCGGGAAGTTCCACGGCGACGCGACGACGACCACGCCGAGCCCGGCGGCCCTTCCGCCGTGCCCGTCCGCGATTGCGTGCGCCGATTGTGCGTACCACCGCATGAAGTCGATGGCCTCCGACACCTCGACGTCTCCCTCGACTGCGATCTTGCCCGTCTCGGCGGTCATGGCCGCGACGAGGGCGAAGCGACGCTCGCGGAAGAGGGCCGCCCCGCGCTCGAGGACGTCGGCGCGCTCGCGGATCGCTGCTGGCGCGCACCAGGCGGCCCCGCGTGCGGCGGTTGCGGCGGTGGCGATGGCGAGCTCGACGATGTCGGGGGGCGCGAGCACGGTGTGAAAACGCACAAGTCCGGGGACGGAGGGGTCGACGCCTGGGACCTGGCCCCCTTCCGGGCGGTCGCGGCCCGCGACGTACGGCATGACGAGGGCGCCCCGAAGCGTGTCGGCCTCGGTGAGGGCCTGCGCCATCGCGGCGCGGCGGGCGGGGGCTGTCCAATCGGTGTCGGGCTCGTTGTGGAAAGGTCCGGAGAGCGTTGGGCGAGGCGGGTCGGCGACCGCGCCGCGACAGAGCCCCGGGGATGGGTCTGGCTCGGACGCGAGCGAGGCGATGACGCGGCGCCGTTCGGCGTCGAAGGCCTCGTCCGCGGGTTTCAGGCCGAACGAGTTGCGCAGGTAGTTGTCCGGGCTCGTGTTCTCATCGAAGCGCCGGATGAGGTAGGCGATGGCCGCGAGCGTATCGTCCGGGGCCACGACCGGGGCGTAGAGCGTCAACTTGCCCGTCGCGACCGTCACGACGCGACCGACGGCGCGGCTGATGCCTGCGAGCATCTCGAAGCCGACCTGCCACTCTGCGCCCGCGCGGCGCCGCCAAAGCATGCCGAGGGCGACGTCGAAGACGTTGTGGCTCGCGATCCCGAGGACGAGCCGGTCGCGGCCTGCGACCTCGATGGCGCGACGCATCAGCGCCCGGTAGCTGCGGTCGACGGAGGGTTTGTCGGGCAGCGTCGCGAGGGGCCAGCCCCGGACGGAGGCCTCGACCCGCTCCATCGCGAGGTTCGCGCCCTTGACGAGGCGGACCTGCAGCGGTCTCCCGCCACAGGCAACACGGGCCTCGGAGGCCGCGATCACCCGCTCGAGCACCGCGCGGCTGTCCGCGAGGTAGGCCTGCACGACGACCCCGACGCGGGCCTGCGGGAAGCGCTCCGCGAGCCCCTCGAGCACGAGCAGCGTCAACTCGACGTCGCGATACTCCTCCATGTCGAGCATCACGAGCGGCGGCTCCGACTGCGGCGCGCCGGGCCCCCCGAGGCTTGCGTCACCCGCCTCGACGAGGCGGCTCATGCGCGCGACGAGCCCTGGGACGATGGCCTCTGTCGGGTAGGCGTCAAGCCGCGCCGCGACCGAGCTGAGCTTCACAGAGACCGCGCGGATGCGCCCTTCGCGCAGCGTCTCGACATAGCGCGCGAGTCGGGCGTCAGCCTCGCCGTGGCCCAGGACGTGCTCGCCGAGATGGTTGACGATGACGTCCATCCCGGCGTCCCGGACCGCGGTGAGCTCGCGGTCGAGCTCACGCGCCGAGGCCGACCACGAGACACGCCCGACCTCACCCGACAGCTGCGCCCGGACACGCCCGTGCGCGAGGCCCGGGGCCAGCCCGCCAGCCCCGCGGAGCACGTGGAGCAACAGACGCTGCCAGGCGCCGAGGTAGGCGGGGACGCCGTGGCTGCCGAGGAGCCGTCGCACGACCTCGACGGCCCGGGTCGGGCGGCGCGGCCGCAGAAAGCGGTCCGCGAAGGCCACCGTGAAGTGGCGCCCCTCCGGATCCGCCACGAGCCGCCTGAGTCGCGCCTCCTCCCGTCGCTCCTGCGGCGTACGCTCGCCTTCCGCCGCTTCGAGGATGGCAGCCGCCACGATCGCGGCCCGCTCGGCGTCACCCGCGGAGTTCGACTCTGCGAGATCGAGCGCCTCGCGCACACGTCGCCCGGCCGGGTGGGCCCGCGCTGAGCGGTCCATGGCCGCGATCATCGCCTGCCTTCTCGCATCCGCGTCACCGGGCTTTTGTGGCTGCGTCATCATGGGCGCCATTTTGCGCTCGCCTCCGTGCTTGCGCAACCGTTCGCTTCTCACCAGACTGCGCCCATGCGCCCGCCGCCGCGTCCGAGACCGCATCGCTTGGCCGCGCCCCGCCCGGTCTGGGTCGGCGTGGCTGTGCTGCTGTTCGTGCGCGAGCCCGCCCGCGCAGAGGCCCCGCTCCCCGACGCCCCGCCCGCGGCGCCACCGGGTCCATCGCGTCCCGAAGCCCCGCCGACCGAGACCCCGTCGGTGACCCCCGAGCTCGTGCCTGCTCCCCCGACGCAGCCACCGCTCGACGCGGCGGACCGATCGGCCCTCGCAGAGCTCGCGTCCGAGCTTCCGCTCCACGGTCGCCCGCCCGCCTCCATTCCGCCCGTCGACGCGCCCGACGCGGCCTGGCTCTCGCTCGCCAACCAGCTCTCGCTCGTGTTCTCGCCGAGCCGGACCTCGAAGAAGGCCCGGGAGGCTGTCCTGAACAGCCTGCGGCCGCTCGCGCCCGCGCTCCGCGCGCTCGTGCCGACCCATCGCCGCTACCGGTCCTTGCAGCAGGCGCTGCTCCTGGCGGCGCGCGTTCCCTTGCGCGCAAGTCTGATTCCGGAGACGCCCTACCGCCTCCGGGTTGGCAAGCGGGCGCCCGAGATCGTTCTCCTGCGCGAGCGTCTCGCCCGGGAGCGCTACATCGAGGCCGCGCCAGATACGCCGCGGCGCGACTTCTTCGACAAGCGTCTCCTGAAGGCGCTCCAGCGGTGGCAGCGAGACCACGGACTCCCCTACACCTCGGTCGTCGATCCGCTCACGCGGACCCGGCTGAACGACGACCACCCGCACCCGGCCGCTGCGCTGATGCTCGCGCTCGAGCGCTGGCGTGACCTCGACTTGCGCCATGACGCCCCCCGCACCGTCCTGGTTCACGTCAATGACTTCAAGCTCGTCGCCGAGCGTGACGGCGTCGGGGAGCTCGCGATGGCGGTTGTCGTCGGCAAGCCGACTCCGGAGGACGCGACCCCCGCCCTGAGCGCAGCGCTCGAGGCCGTCATCACGAATCCGCGCTGGGCCGTGCCGCAGCGCATCGTCGACGAGAAGCTTCGTCCCGATTCGCGTGATGACCCGCTCCGTCTGTCGGAGCGAGGGTATGATGTCGACGTCCTCGAGGACGGTCGCTGGCGTGTTCGCATGGGTCCAGGTCCCGAAAATCCGCTTGGTCGCGTGAAGTTCACGCTCGTCGGCACAAGCGGCATCTACCTGCACGACACGCCGGTGCGGGCCGCCTTCCACAAATCCGATCGTTCGCTGTCGCATGGTTGCGTCCGGGTCGCGGACGCCCCGGCCCTCGCCGCGTGGGTCCTGCCCGAACTTGGCGATCTCGCGGCAGTGCTGGCCCCGGATGTCCGCTCGCAGAGCTTTCGCCCGTCGCCCCCCCTGACCGTGCATCTCGCCTACCAGACGATTTCGGCCCGCCCCGACGGCAGCGTCACGG
>SYAK01000049.1 GCA_005788935.1 Pseudomonadota bacterium | reverse complement strand
GCCATCCTCGCGTCGGCGCGGCGGACAGGCAAGGTCCTCATCTGCCAGAATGACCGCACTTTCGCGGGCTTTGGACGACAGATCCAGGGCGACCTCGTCGAGTCGCTGCCCGGCGTGACGGTGCGCGTCATCGGCCAGATGAACACGCCCGCGGTCGGTCAGGCCCGCGCGCTCGAGGATGCGATCACGCTGCAGGTCGAGGACGTCCTCGCGGCCCTCGACGCGCTCGCGGACCTCAAGCCCGCAGCCGGGCTCGAGAACGACAGGCACTGGGTCGCGGGCGCCCCGTCGCGCGGCCTGCTGTGAGAGGCTGAAATGCGGAGACGACGCGCACCGTCACGCCGGGCAGCGACTCGACGAGGTCGCCCTGGATCTGTCGTCCAAAGCCCGCGAAAGTGCGGTCATTCTGGCAGATGAGGACCTTGCCTGTCCGCCGCGCCGACGCGAGGATGGCCTCGCGATCGTAGGGGACGAGCGTTCGCAGATCGAGCACCTCCGCCTCGATCCCGCGCCGCCGCGCGAGCGTGTTGGCCGCCGCGAGCGCCTGCCAGCCCGCCCAGCCCCAGGACACCACCGTGAGATCCGAGCCCGCCCGTCGCCGCGCCGCCTTGCCGAACGGGATGCGGTAGTCGTCGAACTGCGGGGTCTCGCCGCGCCGCCGCGCCTCGTTGATGACGCGCGGGTCGGTCGGCTCGCCTGGGAGGGCGGGTCCGAGCTTCATGCGGTAGAGGCGCTTCGGCTCGAACTGCATGACCGGCCCCGCGTACTGTGCCGCGGTCCGAAGCAGCCCGTAGGCGTCGTAGGCGCAGGACGGGATCGTCAGGACGAGGCCCGGGATCCCCCCGTAATACCCGTCGCAGCTCATGCTGTGATAGACCGCGCCGCCGAGGACGGGGTCGACGGGCGTCCGGATCGTCACATTGGTGGCCGTCTGCCCGTTCGTCGTCCAGTACACGTTGCCAAGGTGCACGAACCAGTGCATCGCGTTCATCGTGTAGTCGCCGAACTGGATCTCGGGCAGCAGCGCGAGATCCTTGTGGAAGGCCGCACCCATGGCCGTCCCGACGATCATCGGCTCGTTGATCGGCGCGTCGCGGACAAGGGTCGGGAAGCGCTCGATGAGGCCCTGCGTCACCTTGAAGACGCCTCCGCGCTCGCCGACGTCCTGCCCCCAGATCGCGGCCTTGCCTGTCGCCAGGATACGCCCGAGCGCCAGGTTCAGGGCCTCGTTCACCTGGATCTGCGTCGTCGTCCGCGGGTCGACCTCGGGTTCCCGGACGCTTGGGAAGGGCGGGTGCATGTGGCGCAGGTGGTCGCCCGCCTCGACCGACGGGGTCGGCTCGCCGCGGACGCGATTCCACGCGTCGCGGATCTCCTCCTGCGCCTTGTCCATCAGGCTGCCGTCCTCGTGGACCTCGAAGTAGCTCTTGCGGCGGTCGAGTTCGCCCCGACGGAAGACCGCGCGCGGCGACAGGACTCCTTCGTCGGCGAGGAAGCGCCCGAAGCTGAGGATGGGGTCGACGGCGTCGTAGTCGAACTGCCCGCCCGACGACGAGCTGTGACCCATGAGGCGCGGGACGCGCGCCACCATGATCGCGCTTTTCCCTTCGCGCAGCACCGTCTCGGCCGCGTGTCGTGTCGCCGTGTAGGTGTCGAGGAAGTCCGAGCCGTCACACGTGAAGTGCAGCAGTCCGAAGGCCTCTGCGTACTTTGCGTAGTCCCGGATGCCGCGCCCGTCCTCGGGCTTCACGCTGATCGCGACCTGGTTGTCGGTCACGAGGATGATGAGCGGCAGCTTCCAGAGGCTCGCGGCCATGGCCGCCTCGTGAAAGTCGCTCTCGCCCGTCGTGCCGTCGCCGACGACCGCGAAGGCAAGCCCGCGGCGCCCGAGGATCTGCAGCCCGCGCGCGTAGCCCGCCGCCTTGCCGAGCTGCATGCCGACGGGGCTCTGGAGCGGCCAGATCCCGAGCTCGGGGCGGCAGAGGTGCATCACCATCTGACGCCCACCCGAGTGCGGGTCGGTGACGCGCGACAGCGCCTGCCGGAAATAGTCGAGGACGAACGTCTGGTTACCGCGCAGCTCCGAGGTCATCGACGCGAGCGCGTCACTGCGGTAGTGCAGGAACAACCCGAGATCGCCCGGTCCTTCAGGGGATTCGCGCACGACGCGATGCAGCGCGAGCGCCGCCGCCGTCCCGTGGACCTCTTCGCCAGGGCCGCCGATCCAGAACTCGACGCCCTCGCCGCGCGTCTTCATCATCATGCACGTGACGATCTGCGCGCGGGTCTTGAGCGCGACCTCGTACGCGTGCCGGAGGTCCGCCTGGGTCAGGTCGTGCCAAAGCTTCGCTTGTGTCGCCATGCGCGCCTCCACGTCTTGCAGCCGCTTCACCGGCCGCTTCACCAGCCACTTCTCCCTGCGCCTAGCACAGCCGCAAGCGCGCTCCAAGCCCCTGACGTCCCGACGACGTGCACATCCATATTTGCGGCCGCCGCCCCGAGCGCCTAGGCTGCGCGCGATCACGGACCGGAGGACGAGCGATGGGCGAATGGCGCAAGAACGGGACCTGCAGCGCGTGTGCGCACTTCGAGGTCGACTTCGGTGAGGCCCCCGACCTCCTCGGGCACTGCAAGATGTACCCGCGGACAGGCTCTCGGCAGGCCCTCGACGCCACCTGCCACGTCTTCACGCCCGAGCCCGGCTTCGCCGAGCGGGTGACCATCTCCGCCCGCACCACCGTCCCGGACTCGAGCCGCCAGCGCGCCGCACCTGGCCGGACCCTCGTCGGAGGCGACGTCGCCGACCGCGCCGGAGCCGACGGCCCCGAGGAGGACGCCACGGCCATTGTCCGCCGCCGCGATGGCGTCGTCGTGGGTCCCGGCGAGGCGGCCGTCGACCGCGAGCCCTCGGCGCCCGGTGACGCGCTCGCCGACGCCGACGCGCTGCGCGAGGTGCTCGAGCGCTTCGGGCTGCTGTCGCCCGTCGCGCTCCACCCGCGCTTCGAGGGGACGACCCTCCACGTGTCGCCCGCCGACACGACGCTGAAGGCGGCCGAGATCGAGGTTGATACGTTGCTGAAGAAGCTCACGACAGTGCGTGAGCGCATGCGCCTCGTCGAGCAGAAGGTGAACGCCCACCCGCGCCTCGTCGAGACGGAGCGGGTCGAGCTGCAACACTTCGTCACGCGGGTCTACGGCGCTGTGGCGTCCTTTTCCGGGCTCTTTCGCGAGGAGAGCGCCACGTGGCATGTCCGGCGGGCGGGCCGCTGGCGCTTCGAGGGGCTGTTGAAGGCGTGGGATGACTTCCGCCCGTTCGAGCTCGCGCCGAAGTGGCAGGGTGGCAAGGTCGCGGTCCGAGCGGCCGCGGCCGATGGCGCCGACGTGCGACTCACCTTCCCGAACGAGCTGCTCTTCGAGCGGACGGGCCGCCTCCGTGACGCGCTCGAGCGCCTGAGCCGCGCGATCGACCGCCACCGCAAGCTCGACGCCGACGACAAGGCGGCGCTCGAGGACTACGTCGCGAAGAGCAACGGCTCGCTGACGACCCTTAACATCCTGTTCCGCCACGCCGAGGATCGTTTCAGTTCCAAATGAAACCGGGCGTGGTCGCGCCCGCTCATCGCCGTTGACCCTTCGCCCGTTCCGTGGTCCGAATCCCGACCATGGCGACCCCGAAGAAGACCGGCAGCAGCATTTC
>SYAK01000519.1 GCA_005788935.1 Pseudomonadota bacterium | reverse complement strand
TCGGCGTCGAAGACGAAGCAGCGGTAGTCGTCGCCGAGCGCGCGGTCGGGGGCGTAGGCGTCGGCGCGCGTCAGCGTGAGGTCGGCCAGACGTCCGGGGTCCCGCGGGCTGTCGCGCGGTGGCACGGGGGCATACGTCGTCGCGTCGCCGATGGGGTAGCCGCTGTCCCGCCACGCCGCGAAGACGCCTCGCTCTTCGGTGGTCAGGTGGCGGGCCCCCTCGACCTCGCGGCAGGCGGGGTCCATGGGCCACGGCGGCATCTCACCCGAGAGCACACGCCCGACCATCAGCGGCGCAAGTGGCCCGAGGGTGGCCGGGTCATCGAGCGTCAGGCCGCCGATGCCGCCGTCGGCGTGGCAGCCGTTGCAGCTCCGCTCGACGAGCGGGCGGACGTCCTTGTGCCAGGTCACGGCCACCGGAGGCGTGTTGCCGTCCGGCTCGAAAGCCACGTCCGGGGTCGGGGTGGTGGCGTCGCCGTTGGCAGTGGTGTCAGGGGGTGGACCGGCGTCAGGAGGGGTCGGCGACGGGTCGTCACCGCAGGCGCTGCAAGCCGTCATGACCAGGAGGGCGGCCGCGAGCTGGGCGGTCTGGCGCGCGGAGGGGATGTGTGGGCGGCGAGTGGGCGTGGTCCGAGTCATGGTGGCATTCTAGCCAGCGTCCGCACCGGAAGGGAAGCGGCGCAGCGGGTCGTGCTGTCAATCGCGCCTCCAGTCAGCAGAAGTCGGGCCACGGTCACGCGTCGAGGATTGCGGGCGGGGTCGGGCGGAAGCGCAGGAAATGCTCGGGCGGGAAATGGGTCCCGCGCCGAATGTTGAAACCGATCCAGGGCCGCTCGAGCTCGCGGGCGAGGTGCAGCACCGCGGGTTGGGCCGTCCCCCCCTTCATCAGGACGGCGCCCTCGGAGATCATGACGTCGAGGGCCTCGCGATAGAGCCAGCGGGCGAGACCGCGGCCCCGATGCTCGGGGAGGAGGACGAGGTCCAGGCCCGCCGTCCGCCCCCAGGCCGGGTCGTCGCGCACGTCGACTCCGAGGTGCCCGATGACGTTCGCACCGTCGAGGATCGCATGGTGCCCGCGGTCGTCGAGCAACGTCTGCCTGACCTGGTGCAGATGCCGCGGGTAGGCGCCAAACCAGCAGAACTGGGGCTCTGAACCAAAGACCGTCGCGTGGATGGCACTGACGTCGTGCGCGAGCCGCGCGCGGCCGCGGGTTGGGACGAGCCTCAGGCCCCGGGGCGCTCGAACGGCCCCAAGGCGCGCCGCCGCGCGTCGAGGTGCGCCGCCGAGCAGCACCGAGTCGAGCCCGAAGCCGCGTGAGACGAGCCCCTCAAGCAGACGCTCATCGGGCGCCACCTGCATGAACGTCGTCGCGTCGAGGGCCGCCGCGTGCCTGTCGATCGCGTCGAGGACGAAGGCGAGCCCGTCGTGGCCAGGCAGGACGTCGATGAACGCGATGACGGCCGGTTCGCCATACCAGGTCTCCGGGTCGCGAAAATAGACGAGCTGGCCAAGCCCCGCGCGGCGCACCGTGACCAGTCCGTGGGCCTCGCCGCGCGCGTGGAGACGTCCGACGACCTCGGCCGCTGCCAGTCCCCCGCGGAACCCGGGCAAGGCGCCTAGCGTGGCGAGCCTCATCTCGACGAATGCTCTCATGCGCGACCTCGAGACGCGCGCGCGCCCGAGGGCAAGACACGCGAGATGTGGAGGGGTGAGGAGAGACAGACGCGCGCGAGGCGTCAAGGTCCATCGTCGGTGCGGGTCGCTGGAGGCTCGCCCCCCGTCGTCCGCGGCGCGGCTTGTCGACAGGGCCGGCCTCGGGGGGACGCGGGCGCGCTCGGCCGCCCCTTCGAAGCGATGTGACGGGGGGCGCCCGGCGGCGGCTGGCGGTGTTGGGCGTCGGTCAGCGGGAACGCCTGACGCGGCGACGTGTGCCCGCGGCGCATGCCGCGATGACGCAGAGGAGACTCAACATCCCGCCCTGACCGCCGTGGCAACCGCCCGACTTCGTCTCGAGGGGCGCGCTGTCGGCAGAGGCGTCGCCGGTCGCGTCCGTGCCAGGAGCCGCGTCGGAGGTCGAACTCGCGTCGGAGCCGGTGGCGGCATCGGCCGTCGTGCCAGCATCGACGGGCTCGGGTCCGGGCTCGGCAGGGTCCGCGTCGACGGGCTCGGGTCCGGGCTCGGCAGGGTCCGCGTCGACGGGCTCGGGTCCGGGCTCGACGGGGTCCGCGTCCGGTCCGGGCTCGCCGCTCGGCTCCGCGCAGTCGCCGTCCGCGTCGAAGCAGCGCCGCGTGCCCTCCGCGTGCTCGGCGCAGGCCTGGTCGTCCGCGCAGTCGGCGTCGACCTCGCAGGCGGTGAGGCAGCGTCGGCTCTCGGTCTCTCCGGCCCCTGTCATGAGGCAGGCCTGGTCGTCGGCGCAGTCGGTGTCCGCCTCGCAGGGCGCGCAGTGGGCGGTGATGCAACCGACGCCCGGGTCACAGGCGTGCCCGGCCTCGCAGTTGACGGCTCTGCCGAGGCAGGCCCCCGCGCCATCGCAACGGTCGCTGTCGGTGCATGCGTCGTCGTCGTCGCAGGCCGTCTCGGCGGTGGCGTGGGTCGCATGGCAGGTTGTGCCGTCAGGGTTCCAGGTGGTGCAGGGCGTGTCGGAGGGGCACGTGATGGGCGTGCCGGAGCACGCGCCGGTGCCGTCGCAGGCGTCGCTTGCAGTTGCAAGGTTCTGGTCGTCGCAGGGCGCGCCGGCGTCCTTCGGCACGACGGTGCAGCCGTTGCCGTTGGGGGTCGAGGTCGCGTCGCACTGGCTCGCCTCGCAGACGATCAGCGTGCCGGTGCAGGCGCCGGCTCCGTCGCAGGCGTCGCTTGCAGTTGCAAGGTTCTGGTCGTCGCACGGCGCGCCGGCGTCCTTCGGCACGACCG
>SYAK01000518.1 GCA_005788935.1 Pseudomonadota bacterium | reverse complement strand
GCCGTCGGCGATCCAGCGGGCGTGCAGCGTCAGCGCGGCCGTGACGTCGACGACGGTCGCGGGGGTGACCTCGACGCCAGCCGCGTCGTCAGGCGGCGCGGTCCACCAGCCGTCGAAGGCGTGGCCCTGGCGCGAGGTCGCGGGCAAGGGCCCGAAGGGGGCGCCGAAGGTCACGGTCAGGCTGTCCGGGCTCGGGGGGGTGCCGCCGTGGGGCTCGAAGCTCACGCGGTAGCGGTCGGCGAACCAGCGGGCGCGGAGGGTGTGATTACTTGCAGTTGCAACGATCGTGGTGGCGGTCACGGCCTCGTCGCCCGCTGCGAGCTGCCAGCCCGCGAACGCATGTCCGCGGCGGGTCGGCGCACAGAGCGGCCCGTAGGCCGAGGCGAAGGTGACGGTCATGGCCTCGCACGAGCTCCCGCCAGCGCTGTCGAGGCTCACGCGGTAGTTGTCGGCGGTCCAGCGGGCGGACAGCGTGTGGTCGGTCGCGATCGCGACCAGGGTCGCTGCGGTGATGGCTGGGCCGGTCTCGGTGGCGAACCAGCCGTCAAAGCGCCAGCCGAGCCGCGTCGGGGCGCACAGAAGCCCCTCGGTCGCCGCGCCGTAGGGGGCTCCGAAGGTCACCGCGAGCGAGACGCAGGGGGTGCCGCCCGCGCTCTCGAACGCCACCGTGAAACGGTTCGGCGTCCAGCGGGCGGAGAGCGTGTGGGCCTCGGGGCGCGTGACCTCGGTCTCGGCCGTGATCGCCGCGTCGTCTCCGCCCAGCTCGGCGGACGCGAGCCACCAGCCTTTGAACGCAAAGCCAGCGCGGGTCGGCGCGCACAGCGGCCCGGAGGGTCCCGCGAAGGTGACGGTGGTCGTCGCGGGGCAGCCGCCGCCGCCCGCGGCGTCGAGGCTGACAGCGATGGCGCGCGGCGTCCACGAGGCGTGCAGGGTGTGGTCCTCGGTCGCTGTCACGCGGGACGTCGCGCCGACCGCGGCGCTCTGGCCGTCTGGCGCGGAGAACCAGCCCGCGAAGGCGTAGCCCGGGCGGGTGGGGATGCACAGCGGGCCGTCCGCGCCGTAGGCCGCGCCGAAGGTCACCTCGAAGGGGCCGCAGCCAGCTCCGCCTGCGTTGTCGCAGGTCACCGTCAGGCGGGCAGGCGTCCAGCGGGCGACGAGGGTGTGGTCCGCGGCCTCGTCCATCGCGCTCTCGGGGGTGACGCGGCGGCCTGAAGCGGCCTCGCCGAGAAACCAGCCCGCGACGTCGAAGCCCGGGCGGACAGGGGCGCAGAGGGCGGCATAGGGGGCGCCGAAGGGCACGCGGAGCGGCGGGCACGCCGTCCCGCCGGCGCTGTCGAAGCTGACGGTGTAGCTGTTGCGTGTCCACCGGGCGTGGAGCGTGTGGTCGTAGGGCAGCAGCACCGTGCTCACGGCGTCCACCTGGCTGCCAGTCCCGTCATCGCCGTCGTGCCAGCCCGCGAAGGAGAAGCCGCGTCGCGTCGGCTCGCAGAGCGGTCCGTAGGGGCTCTCGAAGGTCACCGCGAGGTCGGCGCAGGCCGAGCCACCCTCGCTGTCGAGGCGCACGGTGTAGCGGTTGACCCCCCAGCGGGCCGCGAGGACGTGGTCGCGGGCCGTCGTGACGCGGGTCGTCGCGGTGACCGCGGGACCGCCGCCCTCGAGGAGCCAGCCTTCAAAGGCGTAGCCCGGGCGCCGCGGGAGGCAGAGGGGACCGGCGGCGCCATAGGAGGCGTCGAAGGTGACCGTCAGCGCCTCGCAGGGGGTGCCGCCCGCGCTGTCGAAGTCCACGCGGTAGCGGCGCGCGCGCCAGGCGGCGAAGAGCGTGTGGTCCTCGCGGGTCGTGACCACCGTCGCCGCGTTCACCGGGACGCCAGCGCCCGCGGGCTCGGTGCGCCAGCTGTCGGGTTCGTAGCCGTCGCGGGCTAAGGCTGGCAGCGGTCCGTAGGGCTCGCCGAGGTAGACGGTCCGCGTCGTCGCGTCGGCGAGCGTCCCGCCCTGCGCGTCGAAGCTGACGACGACCGGGAGCGACGGCGAACAGACCGCGCCGAGTGCGTCCACGCAGGCGGTGAGGCCGGCCGCATCGCAGCGCCGGGTGCCGTCACAGCGGTCGACGGTGCAGGTCGTCTCGGCCTCCGCCGCGATGGCGCGCGCGGAGCAGCTGCAGGGGGGCGCCGCGTCGGCTGGGACGCACTGGCGGACCCGTTCACGCGTCGTGAGCGCCTCGACCTCGCGGCAGGCGAAGGTGGTCGGACAGTCGCTGTCCTCGACGCAGCCAAGTCCGCAGAAGCTGCCCTCGGACAGGCTGTGGCGGACGCAGCGGGCGGTGTCGTCCCAGGGCGTGTCGCGCTGGCAGGCGTCATCGTCGGTGCACGGGGTGCAGAGGTTGAGGTCGCGGGCGACGCAGAGCGCGCGTGGCTCGGCCCCGGGGCGGTCGACGGGGAGGCATGCAAGGCCCTCGGGGCAGTCGTCGTCGCAGGCGCGGCTGCAGAAGCCGCCGGTCTGCGCGCTCGGCATGCAGAGGCCCGAGGCGCAGTCGGCGTCGTCACGGCAGGCGCAGAGGTCGGCCGCAGGGGTGGTCTCGCAGCCCGGCGCCTCGGCGTCCGGAGCGTCGGAGGCCGCCGCGTCCTCGCCGCTGGTCAGGTCGTCAACCGCCGCGTCGTCGGTGACGTCGGGACCTGGCGCGTCGTCCGCGCTGTTGGCGTCGGGTGCGCGCGCGTCGAG
>SYAK01000048.1 GCA_005788935.1 Pseudomonadota bacterium | reverse complement strand
TGAAGCCCGGCTTCAGCCTCGACGCGGCCGTCGTCGGCCTCACGTCGCGCGCCGAGGACCCCTCCCACGCCCGCTCGCTCGTGTACGCCGTCCTCCGCGCCGACGGCACCTTTCAGCTCGTCTGAAGCGTCGGCAACCTCGGGACCGACACCACCCGCCGTCAGCTCCTCGCCGAGATCCTGCCGCTCGAGTGCCCAAGCGGCTTCCGCCATACGGCTGGCGACGGCATGCTCGTCCGTTGGGACCGCCTAGAGGTCGTCATCGAGGTGGCGAGCACCGACGTGCGGGCCGACGACAGCGACGGCACCCCGGTCTCGCGGTTGGCGCTCCGCTTCGAAGGGGGCGCCTGGACCCCCGCCGCCGCGATGCCTGGCGTCTCCCTAATCACCCCCGTCCTCGCTCGGGTCCGCCGCGACAAGACCGTCAACGCGATCGATGTGCGCGCGACCCAGCTCACCGAGCGCTGCGCCTTGGAGGCCCTGGACGCCCCGGCCGAACCCCCAGCCCGGTCCGCGAGCGGGCTCGGCCGCCGCGAGGTCTGGACGAAGGCCGCCAAGGGCAGGACCGCCGTCCGCAAGCTGCTCGTCTGGCGGACGAACAAGGAAACCACCGATCCGGGCTGGCCGGCCTGGGTCGTCCACTTCACCGACTACAGCCCCGATCGGAAGACCCCGCTCAAGCGCACACTCCGAACCGCTGTCTCCGAGGCCCACGCGACCCTCGTCGCCGACACCCTCGTCGCCGAGAACATCAAGAAGGGCTGGGAGCGCTCAGGCCCCGCCACCTGATCGTCAGGGCCAGCATCGCAGGGGGTCGGCCTTGGGGGTCATGTCCGAAAGAATGAACGTGCCTCGACCACCGCGCCACACCGTCGGTCCGCGCCCCTACGCCCGGGGTCGTGTCCGAAAAGATGAACTTGCCATCCGATCCGAGCGATGACGGTCGAGCCGCCAGGTACGTTCTGCGGGCGAAGGGAGCGCGTCGGCCCGGAGTTGCCAGGGCGCCGGCTCCCCGCCATCCCTCAGCCGAGCTGGGCCTCGAGGGCGTCCGCGAGGCGTGGAAGCAGCGCGTCGGCGACGATGGTCTGGGCGACGACGGCGGCCGTGCGGTGGCCCGCGAGCTCGTGCGAGGTGTTCTGCTCGCCGAGGAACTGCTCGGGTGAGCCAGCCTCGCCGGTGACCTTGAGGCCGGCCTCGATGGCCTCGGTCCACTGCGCGGCGTCCTTGATGTCTCCGAGCTCGGCGATGAAGCAGCTGAGCGCGTAGAACAGCGGGGCCGGAATGAACAGCGGCGCGACGCCTTCGGGCGGCTCGGGCAGCTGGTTGAAGGGGCTCGTGACGACGCGCTCGGTCATGTAGCGCTCCCAGCCCGCGGGGGCCTCGGCCTCACGGTCGAGTGTCAGCGCGCCCTCAAGCGCCGCAGCGTAGATGCTGAACCAGCGGACCTTGCGGCGCAGCTCGTGGACGCCGCCCTCGAGGTCCTGCATGTTCAGCTCGAGCGCCGCCTCATGCGTCTTGCGGAGCTTCTCGACAAGGAACTTCCCGAGGCGATTCTTGGCCTTGCGAGCGGTTGACCAGCTTTCGCCGACGAGTGCGCGCGACAGCTTGTTCGTCCGCAGCCTGATGGTCCCCTCCTCGGGCTGCCCCTCGTGGGCGATCCAGTCGGAGGCCTCGAGCCAGCCCTCGGCCTGACCGCACGCGTGCGCGTGGTGGGACTCGGCCCAGTTCACGACGCCTGCCGGCAGCCCCCAGGCCGCGCCACGCTTGAACAGCGTCCACCAGAAGTCGACCTCGCCGAGTTCATCCTCGAGCCGCTTGATGTGCCTCAGCGCCTTCTCGAAGGTCTCGGGCGACTTGCGCGTGCCGATCTCGAGCCGCGCGAGGCCCTGCAGCATGAACAGCGGCGTGCGACCGCCTGCGAGGTAGAGCCGGTGCCCGATGGCCGTCTCCCCGAGGAACGGCCGCGCGAGGTGGCTGCCCTCGGGAGGGGTCTCGTTGACGCTCGCGGCGATGGCTGCGTCGAGCTTCGCGAGCTGGCGCCCGAAGCAGCGTAAGGCGTGGGTGTGGCGGGCGTCATCTGGCTCGAAGGCGAGTCCGGAGATGACGCGGCTGCTGCTGTCGGCTTCGTGGCTCCCCATGGCTGGCGGCTCCTTGATTCTCGGTGACGGTCCGGTGCGCACAAATTTACATGAAGCGTAGCGGTTCCGTCTGCCTCGTCAAGCGCGGCCCCGCCGCGATCCGCCTCGCGCGCTCAGTCGCCAGCGGCCTTCAGCAGCTCCTTCGCGATGGTCATCCGCTGCATGTTGGACGTCCCCTCGTAGATCGGTCCGATCTTCGCGTCGCGGTAGAACTTCTCGGCCAGGTAGTCCTTCGTGAAGCCGACCCCACCCATGAATTCGAGGCACATCGAGGTCACCTGGCCCGCCACGATCGACGACTTGAGCTTGGCCATCGCGGCCTCCTTCAGGAACGGCCGCTTCGCCTCCTTCAGGCGGGCGGCGTTGTAGACGAGCAGCCGCGCGCACTCGATCTCCGTCGCCAGATCCGCGAACTGGAACTGCATCCCCTGAAAGTCCACGAGCCGCTGCCCGAACTGCTTCCGCTCGCGCATGTAGGCCATGGCGTAATCGAATGCGCCCTGCGCGATGCCGACCATCTGCGCGCCGATCCCAATGCGCCCCTCGTTCAGCGTCTCGATCGCGACCTTGTAGCCCTTGCCGACCGGCCCGAGCACGTTCGCCTTCGGCACGCGGCAGTCCTCGAAGACCAGCTCGCACGTCGAGCTTGCGCGGATGCCGAGCTTGTCTTCCTTCTTCCCGACGGTGAAGCCGGGCATCCCCTTCTCGACGATGAACGCCGTGATGCCCTTGTAGCCCGCCGCCGCGTCGACCGTCGCCATGACGATGAAGACGCCCGCCTCGCGCGCGTTCGTGATCCACAGCTTCGAGCCGTTCAGCACGAAGGCGTCCCCGTCCTCGCGCGCCGACGTCCGCAGCGCGAAGGCGTCGGACCCGCTCTGCGGCTCGGAGAGCGCGTAGGCCCCGACCGTGTCCTTCGCGAAGCGCGGCAGGTATTTCGCCTTCTGCGCCTCGGTCCCCCACTGCAGGAACGCGTTCAGCACGAGCGTGTTCTGCACGTCCACGCACACCGCGAGGCTCGCGTCGACCGTCGCGAGGGCCTCGATGACGAGGATAGAGTTGAAGAACGTGCTGCCAGCACCCCCGAACTTCTCGGGGATCTCGACGCCCATCAGCCCGAGATCGAAGCACTTCGCCAGAATCTCCGGCCGCAGCGCCTGCGCCTCGTCCATCGCTCGGGCGTGCGGCAGCACCTCGGTCCGCGCGAAGGCGAGGGACTGGTCGTAGAACATCTTCTCTTCTTCGGTCAGCACGGTCAGGGCGGCGGACATGGCGGACTCCGTTCTTGGGCAAATGGGCGAAGGTGCGGCGCAGGCCGCCGTCCCCTTTTGGCTACCGACGGCCGCCCCTGGAGTCAAGCGGCAAGCGGACCCGCGTCGACAGGGCGCACCGGTGATGACGCCAGACCATCGCCGCGGGCTGCGTCCGCACACGCCGAACGGCCGAAGCGGCCTTCCCCCGACGTCATCCGTGCTTACCCGACGCCAATGCCGCACGCCCGCCTCGCCATCCGCCTCAGCGTGTTCCTTGGTCTCTTCGCCGCCATCGCCTCCGCCTGTGATGGGGCCGCACCGCTCGAGGCCCCAGACGCCCCTGACGGCGGTCGTGACGCGGAGTCCCCGCCCGAGCGCGTCGCCTGCGACGCCCTCCGTCCGCCCGTCGTGATGGCCCACGGCTTCCTCGCCGCGGGCGACACCTGGGCCGCGCTCGCTCAGCGCCTCGCGTCCAATGGGGATTGCCCGAATCGGCTCTTCGCCTTCGACTGGAACCCCTTCGAGCGCGACGCCGCCATCACCGCCCTCGACGCCTTCGTCACGCGCGTCCTCGCCGAGACGGGCGCCACCACGGTACAGCTCGTCGGGCACTCGGCCGGAGGCAGCCTCGGCTACGCCTTCCTCGCCGACCCGACCCGCGCCGCCCGCGTCTCGCACTACGTCCACGTCGGCAGCTCGCCGACCCCCGTCGAGGGCGCCCCGCCAGGTCCCGCCGGGCCCCCCGCGTCGCTGGTCCCGACGCTCAACCTGTGGTCGACGGGAGACACCGTCGTGCCTGGCGCCGACATCCCCGGGGCCACGAACGTCCGCCTCGAAGGCCTCGATCACTACGAGGTCGCGACGTCCGCGGCGAGCTTTGCCGCCATCCACGCACACCTCCGCGGCGCCTCGCCGGCGACCGACGCGCGCGACGCCGCGCCCTTCACGGTTCCGGGCCCCCGCAGCGTCTCGGGCAAGGCGCTCGCCCTCGGCGACAACGCGCCCGCAGCCAGCTGGGAGGTCGCGGTCTGGGAGGTCTCGGCCGAGGCGGGCACGCGCCTCGGTTCGCGGCCCGTCGCCAACGCCACGGTCGCGGACGACGGCGCCTTCGGACCGTTTCTGCTGCGGTCTGGCGTGCCGCACGAGTTTCATCTGACCGGGCCGACCGCCTCGGATCGCGCGATTCACTACTACCGCGAGCCCTTCATGGCCGACGACCACCACGTCTATCTGCGTGTCCTGCCGCGCCCCGACACGCTCGTCGGGCTGCTCTTCAACAGCGTCACGTTCTCGGAGCGGTCGCCGCTCGTCATCGCCTTCGCGTCTTCACGCGCCGTCCTCGCAGGTCGGGACAGCCTCGTCGTCGACGGCGAGGAGCTCGCGACTGAAGCCTTTGCGGCACCCGAGCGCACCGCAATCGCCTGGTTTCTCTATGACGACGGGGACGACGGGCGGCCGGGCGGCGCCATCGATGCCTTCTCGTCCATGCCGGCCTTCCTCGCCGCGGTCGACCGCGTGTATCCGACCTCCGCTGGCCCGTCGCTCGCCCTCTCGCTCAATGGCCGCACGCTCCGTGTGCCGCGCTGGGCCGCGGCGACCGACGGCGCCACGGTCGTCATCTTCGACTGACGCGGCGGTTCGTGCCGCCACGATGGCCGCTCCTCTCAGCCTCCGAGGGTGAGGTCTTCGCCCGCGCCGAAACCGAGACCCGCCCGGAGTTCCTCGTCTTCGCCGAACGCTCGTCCGGCCTCGTCCGTGCTCATCCGGCCTCGTCCCGGAGGGTCGCGGCTTCGTGGCGGTCAGCGGCGACACGGGAAACCCGACCGAGGCGCGCGACGACACGCTCGAGCAGGAGGAGCCCGCGAACTGAACGCGGCCGGGCGGCTCGGGCTCACCGACGCGCGGACATGAGGGCCGAGGCGCGCTCGGGTCGCACCCTCGGTGTCCACCCCCGGTGTCTCCTCGAGGCTTGGGGGCCGGGACGCCCGCATGTGCTGCTGGCGCCGCTTGTCAGCCTGTGAAGACGCGGGCCGGGCCGGGCGCGAGACGTCGGCGCGGCCCCGGCTCGTCGTCGTCCTCAGCACCTGTCCGGCCACCCGCCTGCCAGGAGCGCACCTCCCGCATCCCGTGCAGCTTCGCGAGCTCGGCGGCGCGCTCCATCAGGTGCTCGGCGTCCTCCTGGTCTCCCGCCAGAAAGGCGGCCTGCGACGCTTCGAACAGGCAGCGCGCCTCCTCGGTCCGTCGCCCCTCGAGGGCCGCGAGCCCCGCCCGAAGCTCCCACGCCTCGCGCGCGAGGTCGGCGGCCTCGGCCCGCGTCATGGCCCGCGCCAGCTCGGACAGCTCGGCTGGCGCGAGGTGGGCGGCCCCTGTCTCGCGCAGCGCTCCCATCAGCTCTTCGAAGACCCCGCGCAGGTCCTCGAGGCCGTAGTTCCGCGCGACCTCCACCGCAGCGACGAGGGCCCGCGTCCGTCCGGCCGCATCACCGCCACGCCCCCGCGCCCGTGCGAGCCCGACGAGGCGACGCACCGCGAGGTTTGGCACCTCGATCGTGACGGCGATGTGGACCCCGAGCTCGGTGCAGAGGCGCAGCCCCTCGAGGTCGCCGAGCTCCTCCGACCGCCGCAGCGCCTCCGCGATCGCGAGATCGGACTCGACCCACCGCCCGAGACCGCCGTAGCAGCGCGCGAGCGCGTAGTGGACTGGCGCGAGCCGCAACCGCTCGGACAGCGCGGCCGCCTCCTCCGCGGCCGCCTCGAGCCACGGGAGCGCTGCCCCGAAACCCTCGGATCGCTCGATGCGTTGCCCGATCTGCAACAGCATGCGTGGAATACGTGCAAAAATGTGAGCCGAACGACACAGCGCGATCGCCCGCGCGACCTGCGGCGGGAAGTCTGGCGGAGTGAGTCGCCGCCAGGCCGCCTCATCCGGACCGGCCGCGTCGAGCCCTGCCCCCGCGGACTGCAACACCGCGTCGATCACCGCGAGTCGCGCCCGCAGCGTGACCGCCTCGGCGCCTGCGATCTCGGCCGCGAGCTGGGCCCGGGTCTCGGCCGCGCGGGCGTCTTCACCGAGCGCCAGACGCGCCTCGATGACGCCGACACCAGCCCGCAGCGCGGCCGCGTCGACCCCGGGCTCGCCCGCCGTCTGAGCCTCGCCCGCCCGTCGCAGCACCTCCCGGAAGCGCAGCATCGCCGCCTCGTACTCGCCGAGCTCGGCGTAGAGCTCGCCTGTCAGCGCCAGCGCCTCGAGCAGCCACACCGCCGCCTGCGCCCGCCGCGCCGCGTCCACCGCCTCCTGCGCCGCCCGCAACCCGTCGATGGCTCCGGTCGCGGCAAAGGCCGCCTCGGCCTGACGCATCCGGGACAGCGCCTCGTCGCCTGCCGTGCCCTCCTGTCCGAAGGCGTCAGCCGCGACCTCGAAGTGCCCTGCAGCCTCTCCTGACCGCCCGAGCGCCTCCGCGACGACCCCCTGGCGCCACGCCACGTCGCCACGCATCGCGCGCGCGCGCCCGGCCCGGGTTGCATCCCGTGCCACCCCGAGCAAGGCATAGGCCTCAGCTCGAGCGCCCGCTGTCAGCAGTGCGTCGGCCCCCGCAAGGGCCCACGCCGCACGCATTTCACCCTCCGCCGCATCGCCGGCCTCAAGCCGCGCGGCGAGCCCGAACGCATCCGCGTCGAGGCCCTCGAGCGCCTCGAGCGCCTCGGCGACAGATGGGATCCCGGACATCGGCGAAGTGCCTCGCCTCAGCCGAGCTCGTCGCGATGCGTCAGGACCTTCGCGACGAGGCCATACTCGACCGCCTCATCCGCGGTCATCCAGTAGTCGCGCTCGGTGTGGCGACGCACGATCTCGAGCGGCTGCCCGGTCTCGCGGGCGAGCATCTGGTTGATGAGCTCGCGCGTCTTCAGGATCTGGTTCGCGGTAATCTCGAGGTCGCTCGCGACGCCGAAGACGCTGCCCGGGATGAGCGGCTGGTGGATCAGGAACTCGGTATGCGGCAGCGTGTAACGGTGCTCCTTGGGGGCCCCGAGAAGCGTAATCGTCGCGATCGACGCCGTCAGGCCGACGCAGACGATGCGGATCTCCGGCTTCACGAAGCGCATCGCGTCGTAGATCGCGAGGCCGTCCGTCACCGAGCCGCCCGGGCTGTTCTGCAGCACCGTGATGGGCTTCTCGGGGTCGTCGGCCTCGAGGAAGAACAGCTGGGAGATGACGCGCTTCGCGAGCGCGCTGTTGACCGGCCCGAAGAGCTCGATGGTCCGCGAGCGCCGCAGGTGCTCGAGCCACTGGCCCTTGGCTGGCGTGGCGCCCTCCTCGCCGTCGTGCATCGAGGGGAGGGAGCCGGTCATCGAAACGAAGGGAGCGTGCTGCATCGAGGTCCTCCTCGCGTCTGCGCCAAATCGGGCGCCGCGCGTCTGTCGCCCGACACCATGCCCCGTCGCGCGCTCGCCTGCAACGGTCAGACGACCCCTTGCGCGCCCGGGGATCGCCGGGACGGTCCCCTCAGCGCCCCCCGA
>SYAK01000517.1 GCA_005788935.1 Pseudomonadota bacterium | reverse complement strand
CTTCGTGATGTCCACGAGGCACATGCGGCAGTTGGCCGCGATGGACAGCCCCGGGTGATAGCAGAAGGTCGGGATCTCGATCCCGAGGACCTCGGCGGCCTGCAGGATGGTCTTCCCGGGCTCGACCGTAACCTCACGCCCGTCGATCTTGAGCGTCGGCATGCGTGTCTCCTTGGTGGGGGGCGCGTCTGGAGGAAGCTCCCGGCGCCCCCGGGCGGTGCGTGGTGTGCGAGGGCGTCAGATCAGCGGTCGATTTCGCCGCCGATCATGTTGATGGTGTCGAAGGTCGGCACGATGTCGGCGAGGAAGCCGCCGACGATCATGGGCTTCAGCCCCTGCATGATGGCGAAGCACGGCGGGCGGCACTTGACGCGCCACGGGCGGCCCGAGCCGTCCGAGACGATGTAGAAGCCGAGCTCGCCGTTGCCGGCCTCGACGTAGCCGTAGACCTCGCCCGCGGGGACCTTCACGCCCTCCATGATGAGCTTGAAGTGCGCGATCATGCCCTCGATGGTGTTGTAGACCTGCTCCTTCGGGGGCAGGACGACGTTCCAGTCGTCGACCGAGACCGGACCGGGCTGCATCTTGACGAGGCACTGGTCGATGATGCGGAAGCTCTGCTGGATCTCCGCGATACGGCAGAGGTAACGGTCGTAGTTGTCGCCCGTCTGCCCGACTGGCACGTCGAACTCGACCTTGTCGTAGTTCAGGTAGGGGGCGTAGGTGCGGACGTCGTAGTCGACGCCCGTCGAGCGGAGGCATGGGCCCGTGAAGCCGAGCTCGATGGCCATCTCTTTCGAGACGATGCCGACGCCCGCCATGCGGTCGTAGAAGATGCGGTTGCGGGTCAGCAGCGCGTCCGAGTCCTTCAGCAGCTTCTGGACCTGCGCCTTCGTCTCCTCGTAGCGACCCTCGAAGCCCTCGTAGAGGTCGTGCTTGAGGCCGCCGACGCGCGTGTACGTCGTCGTCATGCGCGCGCCCGTGAGCTCCTCGATGAGGTCCCAGAGCGCCTCGCGAGCCTCGATGCAGTAGAGGAACGGGGTGAAACCGCCAAGCTCAAGGGCGCCCGCGCCGACCGCTGTGAGGTGGTCCGTGATGCGCGAGATCTCGCACACGATCATGCGAATCCACTTGCAACGGTCCGGGACCTCCACGCCGAGGGCCTTCTCGACCGCGAGGACCCAGCCGACGTTGTTGCAGAGCGGCGAGACGTAGTTCAGGCGGTCCGTGTAGGGGATGACCTGGTTGTACGTCGCGACCTCGGCCATCTTTTCGAAGCCGCGGTGCAGGTAGCCGATCTTGATGTCGACATCGACGACGGTCTCGCCGTCGAGGGTCAGCATCATCTGCATCGTCCCGTGGGTCGCCGGGTGCGACGGCCCCATCGCGATCTGCAGGTACTCGGTGTGCAGGTGGTCGTCGACCTTCTTCGGCGCCTGAGGGGGCGCAGCGACGGGCGTCTTGGCAAGTGCAACCATCGTTCAGACCTCGGTCGGGAGGGTCGGGAGCGGCATGAGGGGCTGGTAGCCGCGCTGCGGGTAGTCCTTGCGGAGCGGGTGCCCCTCGAACTCTTCGTACATGAGCATGCGACGCAGGTCGGGGTGGCCGACGAAGCGGATGCCGTACATGTCCCACGCCTCGCGCTCAAACCAGTCGACGCCGCGCCAGATGGAGATGACCGATGGCACCTCGCAGGCCGACTCGTCGACCTCGACCTTCAGGCGGACGCGCATGCGGTGCGTGACGCTGAAGAGGTGATAGACGACCTCGAAGCGGGGCGTCTTGAAGTTCAGGTAGTCGACGCCGCAGACGTCGATGGGCATCTTGAAGTCGAGCGTCGGCTCGTCGCGCAGGAAGCGGCAGACGTCGAGCAGGTGCTCGGCGCGGACCACGACGGTCTCGTCGCCGTGCAGCGCGTGGGAGGAGACGACCGCCTCGGGGAAGCGGGCGACGATGGCATCAACGACGGCTTGGGCCATGGTGTGTCACTCCCAGTTCATGGCGCCGCGCTTCCACTCGTAGACGAGGCCGAGCGTCAGCACCGTGATGAAGACGAGCATGCCGCCAAGCGCCACGCCCGCGAAGTCCTTGTCGGCCAGGAAGTCGTTGTACTTCGCGGCCCACGGGTAGATGAAGACGACCTCGAGGTCGAACACGAGGAAGAGGATCGCGGTCATGTAGAACTTGACCGAGAAGCGGTTGCGCGGCTTGGAGACTGGCTCGACGCCCGACTCGTACGGGATGGCCTTCTCGCGGGTGAGGCGGCGCGGGCCGATGATGCGGTTCAGCAGCAGGATGACGGCGCCGAGGCCGACCACGAGGATGGCGGCGGCGACGACGAGCACGTACGGGGCGAAGACGGGATCCACGGCGTTCTCCGGCGTCTCTGGACACGGCGCGCAGGTCCGGCGGCCGGGGCCCTGCGCCCGGGTCAGCTAACACGGGAGGCCTGTACGGTCAAGGACGTCCTGAGCCCTGCGAGGCCACCCGTGGTGTGGGGTGCGACCCGACGAGCAGGAGACACGGCCTTCGGATCACCGCGAGGTTCGCGTTGCTTCAAGGAAGCCTGCGGCAGCAACTCAGGTCGCGCGCGAGCGTCGGGCGGGACGTGGAGGGCCCGGGCTCAGGGCTGGGCGCTGGGGTCCTCAGGGTGCTGAAGCGGGGGCGCCAGAGCCCGCACGCACGAGGACGGCCGCAGCCGCCCGCAACGGTGTACGCGGGTCGAAGATGAAGTCGAGGTACGCCGCACCGACCCGCTCGTTCACGCGCACCGTCGCGCGCCCGATCTCGACGCCGTCCGCGTCGTCGGCGTCGAAGAGCCGCATCTCGAGGGGGCCGACATAGTCCTGCTCGAAGACCATGTAGGCGCTGATCGTGTTGCCCTTGGGCTGGATCCGGGTCACGGCGATGGACGCCTGAGCGAGGCTCTCATCGGGCACGAGCTGCAGCCCGCCGCAGGCGGAGAGGACGATGAGCGTGGCGGCGAGGACGAGCGTGCGCATGGTTTCTACCAGTAGCAGAGGCTACCCGCCTGTCAACGCCATGTGCAGTCAGGGTTCCGACGACTTCGAGCGCGGGGCGAGGTCGGCTCGCGCCAGCACCCTCAGGGGACACCGGACAGGCGCCCAATTGCGCGCTCGACGGCCGCCATGAAGGTCGCGTCGCCCCCGCGAGCGCGGGCCTCGTGGAGCATGGGCAGGGTCCAGGCGGCGCCGACCTCCCCGAGAGCGTCCGCAGCGCGAGGGTCGGAGCGCTGGAGTGCGATGGCCCAGAACGCCTCCGCGCTCTCGCGGTCATGCGGCGAGGCAGCCTTCACCTCGGCCACGGGAAACGTCGCCTGCGGCGTGCGGAGCGCGCGACCGACCGCACGACCGACGCGGTCGCCCGCCTGGGCCGCAAGGACGTGCGCATCGACGCCCTGACGTTGGCCGAGGCGCGCGCGCTCGACGCCGGCGCGTGGACGGGCCAGGCGTTCGCCGGCGAACGGTTGCCGACGCTCGCGGAAGCGCTCGACGCGATCTTCCCGGCGATCCCGCTGGTCGAGCGCAAGGCGGGCGACGCCAAGGCGCTGGTCGAGGAGTTGCGGCGGTTGCGCGCCATCGACCGCGTCGTCGTGCAGGCGTTCGATTGGCCGTGGCTGCGCGAGGTCCGCGCCGCCGAGCCGGCGCTCGCGCTCGGCGTGCTCGGCG
>SYAK01000516.1 GCA_005788935.1 Pseudomonadota bacterium | reverse complement strand
TCGAGGACGCCCTGCAGGTCGGGGTCGGTCCCGGCCTCGCCGCGGTGCGCCTTCAGATAGGCGAGCCCCTCGCCGGGGTCGCCGCCGAGGACGACCGAGAGCACCGCGCACGCCACCGCCGAGGAGCGCTCCTGCAGCTTGGCGAGGATCATCGACGCGCGAAGCCACGCCTCACGCGATCCCGGCTCGAGGGAGATGGCCCGCGTCGCCGCCTCGATCGCGCGCGGCCAGGCCCGCTCCTGCTCGAGGATCCGCGCGAGTGCCAGCTGCACTTCGACGTCAAATGGCCAGGCCGCCACCAGCGCCTCGAGGGACGCGCGCGCCTGCTTCGTCTTGAGCTTCTGAGCCTGGGTCAGCGCCTCCTTGCGCTTTGCGTCGAAGCGCGGCGGCGGCTGACGGCCCGTCATCGTCTCGCCTCGGACCCGCCGGATGGCCTCGACCTTCTCATCGAGGACGGCCCGCCGCGCGTCGTACTGGTCGATGAGCTGGCCAATCAGCGCAGGCAGGGTCTCCTCGTCGTGATAGCGCGGAAAGGCGGCCTGCTGCCGCAGAAAGACCTCGCCAGACCAGCCCCAGATCGTGTCGATGTAGGTCCACTGATGCGCGGTGCCCCGTCGCCCCACCCGCTCGTGGTGGACGATCTCGACCTTCCCGTCGCGGTCGAGATCGAGATACACGAACGAGTCAGCACTTTGCGCAACGAGCTGCTGAAAACCCCGCACCCCGTGCCCAATGAGCGCCATGAACTGCCACGCCCCGCCCTGGCCTGCCTCGCCGACGAGCAGCAGCTCGGGCTCGAGGTCTCCGTTCAGATCGCGCATGTCCGCGACGCGGAAACGGTCACCGAGCAGCTCTCCGCCGTGCCAGACGACCTGCAGACCGGTCGGCTCGACCGCGAGCAGCGTCGGCGCGAGCCGGACCCCCAGCTCGAAGAGCGCTGGCGTCCCGACGACCAGGATCTCGGGGGCCCGATCGCCAAGGACGTCAAAGCGGTACAGCCGGAAGAGGTCACCGACCGCACGCTCGGGGAACCGCTCCGCGATTTGACTGGCGACCAGGAGCCGTCCCTTGCGCGTCCGCGACATCCAGTCGACCGCGAGGAACTCGTACACCTTCAGGTCCGGCTCCTCGAGCAGGCCCTCGGCCTCGGCCGCCTTCACCCGGTAGGGGTCGCCGTCGTTGAACCCGAGCGCCGACAGGTCGTACTGCCGAAACTCGCGCCGCGTCTTCGGGCCCGCCATGGCCGAGGGTGCGCGGACCGCCAGCCCGAGGGCGCACACGAGCGCGAGGGCGAACCACCTGCGCCAGCTGTCCGCCGCCACGCCTGTCCCGAGCCCCCGCACCATCGCTCACCCTCCGTCGCCGCCCGCCTCCGAACCCGCCGCGGCCCCAGATTCTGCCCGCTCGTCGACACGCCCCGCCGCCCGCGCCGCCTGACGCATCGCCCGCGCTTCCTCGAGGCGTTTGCGACGCTCGGCCTCCGCCTGCTGCACGAGGATCGAGCGACGACCGAGCAGGACGCCGAGGATGAGGCCGACGAGCAGCACGAGCGGAATGTAGAACAGGTGCGACGAGGTCGGCATGTCTCAGGTCCCGCCCTGCAGCTTCGCGAGCCGCTCCTGCAGCGTCCTGAGATCCGCCATGAGTCGCCGCTGACGGTTGCGCATCGCGAGGAAGAAGCCGAGCAGGATGAACCACAGCGCGACGTAGGCCGCGCCGAGGAAGCCGACACCCGTCCGGTCCTTCTCGCACAGCTCAGCCCCCTGCTCGCACGCGCGCAGCTGCGCGTCGCAGCTCTGCAGCATGGCCGGCAGGTCGCCTGGCGCGGGGGCTGGGCGCTCCGCGGGAGCCGCCGCAGCCTTGAAGGTGCTCGGGGCCGGCTGCGGCGCCTCATCGGCGTGCAGCGAGCCGGAGGGGACGAGGAGGACCGCGGCCAGCAGCGTGACCATGCGGGCAGAGGCGCGCATCATGGGCTTTCTTCTCCTTCGAGATCGGACAGTTCAATCCAGGCCGCGTCGAGCTCGTCGCGCGCCCGCAGCTGGGACATCCGGAGCGCGATGAGGGCGCCTGCGAAGGCGAGGACCGCGACGACGCTGACCGCGAACGCGATCTGCATGGCCCCGGGCTGAAGCCCCCCGCCCTGCCCTGTCACGACCTGTGGGTGGTTTCCACCCCAGAGCTCGACCGCGACGTGGATGAGGTAGACCGCGGGGCCACCGATGACGGCCACGCCAGCCGCGATCTTGCGCGCTCCCTCGCTCGCCGCTGCGCCGTTGCGGAGGCCGACGTAGCCGACGAACAGGAAGACCGTCAGCAGCATCAGCACGAGGCGCGGCTCCCAGGTCCAGTAGACACCCCAGGCGGGCTTGGCCCAGAGCGGCCCGGTCACGAGCACGATGAGCCCGAAGACCACCCCAAGCTCGCCAGCCGCCTGCGCGTACCGGTCGGCCCCACGCGCGAGCCAGGCAAGGCTCTTGTGGCCCTGCAGCAGCAGGAAGACAAGCGATGCACCCGCGCACGTGAAGAAGGCAATCAGCGCCGTGAAGGCGCTCGCGACGTGGAAGTAGAAGATCCGCTGCACCTCGCCCATCTCGCGCTCGCGCGGCGCCTCGAAGAAGGCGAGCCAGAGGGCCGCGATCAAGGCGGCGGCGACGAGGACATGGAACAGCAGCCCCGCGAGGTTCTCGCGCGGGGGCGGCGAAGCGGGCTCGGCGGTCGGCTGGCTCGGCATGGGGGTCGCGTCTAGCAGATGCGGTCTCCCGTCGGAAGGAGGAAGGTGTTCGGCTGTGTTCGGCGCGTCCGGACGCTCAATCGACCATGACGCGCGCGAAGACCCACGGCGCGAGCGCCCCGTAGAGGACGTCGAAACCCGCGAGCAACAGAAGATAACTGTCGAGTTCTGCAGCCCCTGTGCCCGAGAAGGCGAGGCCAGCCGTCCGCACCCCGCCGATGAGGACGGGCACCGCCACCGGATACACGATGAGCGGCACGATCACCTCGCGAAGCCGCGCCTCGGCGAGCATCGCTGCGAACAACGTGCCGACGGTCGCGAAGCCGAAGGAGCCGAGCACCAACCCGAGCGCGAGCGGCGCGGCCCCACCCGGAGCGAGCTCGAGCCCGACGAGGATCATCGCGACCGGCACGAGGACGGCCTCGACGGCCAGCATGAAGAGGAAGGCCGCGACGGCCTTGGCCCAGAAGACCGCGTGGGGCCCGGCCGGGCTGTGGATGAGCCCGGTCAGCGCCCCGTGCTCACGCTCGCGGTCGATGACGCGCCCGAGGCCGAGGTGGCCCGCGAAGATGACCGTCACCCAGACCAGCCCGGGTCCGAGGGCCTGGACGAGGTCCTGTTCGAGCTGGAAGGCGAAGGCGAAGACCACGACGAGCAGCAGCGCGAAGAGTCCCATCGCGAGCAGGACCTCGCGCGAGCGGGCCTCGACGCGGAGCTCCTTCGCGAGCAGCAGACCGAAGGCCCCCCGTCCCATCACGCGACCCCCGCGAGACGGCCGCTGCGCAGCGAGATGGTGCTCGCGATGAGGCCCGAGAAGCGGTCGAGCTCATGGGATGCGACGAGCGCCGTCCCGCCGCGGGCCGCGAGGTCCGCCAGCAGGCCACGCAGAAGGTCGACGCCGGCGCGGTCGAGGCCAGTCGTCGGCTCGTCGAGCAACCAGAGGTCCGCCTCCTGGGCGAGCAGACGACCGAGGGCGAGGCGCTGCGCCATGCCGCGACTGTAGGTCCGGACGAGCTGATCGGCGGCCGCGGTGAGCCCGACGGTGGCGAGCAGCTCGCGCGCCCGCGCCTCTGATTGTTTAAAACCATGAAGTCCAAGGAAGAACAACAGGTTCTCGAGCCCCGTCAGCTCGGCGTAGATGAAGATCTGGTGTCCGAGGTATCCGACGCGCCGGGTGAGGTCGGGGGCGAGCGGCGACGTGACGGGAAGGCCGTGCAGCGCGACCATCCCCTCCGTCGGCCTGAGCAGACCCGCGACCACCTTCAGCAGCGTCGACTTGCCTGCCCCGTTGTCACCTGCGAGCCCGTGGATGGCGCCCGAGGGCAACGCGAACGAGACCTTGCGCAGCGCCTGGCGCCGCTCGTAGCGGCGGGTCAGGCCATCGACGGCGATGGCGGGCTGGGCCGCGGCGCTCATCCCCGCCTGCGGGACCCGGCGAACACGGCCGTCAGCACAAACAGCACGCCAAACCCGAGAGCCAGCCCGACGTCACGCTGTGTCGCGAGGCGGTCCGGGGTGTTCGCGACGTGCAGCGTGACGACCTCGCCCACCGCTGGCATCGCGCGCGGGACGAGCCACAGCTCGGTCCCGTCTCCAGCCCGACGGGCGGCGGTGTCGTGCGGCGCCCCGAGCGCCACCTTGAGCCCGCTCGCGTCGGGGGCCGTGACCCCGAACCGAAGCCCCTCGAAGGGAAGGTCTGACCGAAGCGCGAGCGTGTGGCGCGCGTCGGGGCCAAAGGGCACGGCGAAGGATGCGCGTATCTGCACCGCGCGACCCGGCGGCACGACGCCGCGGAACACGAGGGCCCCGCGCTCGACCGAGACACGGCCGCCTGGCGGCGTCACCTCGAAGCGCGACGTGCGCGTGTCCGGGCGCAGCGGCAGGAACCCCGAGTCGAGCGAGGCCCCGAAGACCGCGTGTGTCAGGAGCGGCACGCGCAGCCCCGGTCCGTCGGTCAGGTCCACCGCCTGCAGGCCGTCGTTGATGACCACGAACTGCTGCTGGATCATGAAGTTGGCGTCACGCAGCTCGAGGCCGACCTGCAGGTCGAGGGCAAGGGCCCCGAGGTCGCGGGTCCGCTCGAAGATCGTCACCGTCGGGGCCGTGGGTGCGTCAGGCGAGACCTCGGCGGGCCAGCGCGTCCCGAGCGCCATCGCGGCATAACGGTCCTCCTCGCCGGCGCCGAGCGGGACGTCGGTGAAGGTCGCGACGCCGCCCGCGTCCGTGCGGGTCTCCCAGACGGCCACGAGGGTCTCGCCCCCCTCCATCCCCGCCGACCGCTTCAGGCGCTCGCGCAGGACACGGACCGCCGGGGCTGGCGCCATGCGCCTGTCGACGCCCATCCGCGAGACCAGCACGCGCGGCCCCGGTGTGAACGCCGCCGCCGAAGCACCCGACGGCGCCGCCGCCTGCGACGTGGCGGGAACCGTTTCGGCCTCCCGACCTGGCGGAGGCCCCTCTGCCGGCCCAGACGCAGGCACCTCGGCTGACGCCGGCGCTCCCGAAGGCGCTGGCGACGGGCTCGGCACGAGGCTGCGGTCGCTCCGTGCGGGCGGGGCGTCGGCTGGCGCACGAGGCGCCACTGCGACGAGGGTCAGCGACAGCGCGAGCGTCGGACCAAGGTACCTCATCGGGCCTTCTCCAACGCGTCGAGGACACGGATGGCCTCGGCCTCGAAGTGGCGCTTCAGCCCGTCGTAATCCTCCTCCGACAGCTTGCCGAGCGCGTACTCGTGTTCAAGATCCCGCAGTTGCATGAGGATGCGCTGCTTCTCCCCCTCGAGACCGAGCAGGCGCGCCGACGCGTCGAGGTCCGCCGCGTCGCCACCCGCCTGGCCCGCGAGCTGCGTGTCGGGGCCGAGCCCGCGCAGCAGACGGGCCACCGCCACGGTCGCGAGGACCACCGCGATGACCGCGAGCGGCACGAAGACGAGGGTCGCGCCGTTCATGCGCCACCTCGCGCAGGTGTTGGCAGGCATGCCTTACGCATCATCGAGCTCCAGCTCGTCCCGCAGCCGCTCCCGCTGCGACTCGGTCAGCGTCGTCCGCGCCGCCTCCCGACCCTCGGGCGCCGCCGCGGCTGCCCGTCGCACCACGTTACGCCCAATGAGCAACAGCACGACGAGCACAGCCCCGCCCGCGAGCGCCATCGGCACCCACCAGCTCGCGACCGTGTCGGGCGACGTCCGAAGCTCGTGCGGGGCCCAGGGCTTGCCACCGTTCATCCGCTCCGCCATCGACGCATTGTTCTCGGCGAGATAGAAGGCAAAGATCGCCTGCGGCGCGACGCCTGCGGCCAGCAGCACCCGGAACTCGGCGAGCCAGCGGATCTTGAACTCGCAGGTCGAGCGCGACGCGTCGAACGTCATGAGATACTCGCCCGGGCACGTCGTGCGCGTCGTCTTGATGAGGTCGCGGTAAGCGGCCTCGTCGAACCTCAGGCGCGCCTCCCACAGGCCGTCGACCTTCACGAGCCCCTTCAGCACCTCGTAGCGGCTGCCCTTCCCGGCGAGCAGCTCACCGACGAGCGCCCGCTC
>SYAK01000515.1 GCA_005788935.1 Pseudomonadota bacterium | reverse complement strand
GAGGTCTGTCACGCGGCGATCCCGCCAGCGATGAGGGCGAGACCGCCAACCGCGAGGACGATGGCCCCAACCCGCATCCAGAAGGACTTTCGCCCGTGCGAGGTCACGAGCTCTTCCTCGGTCTTCGCAGCGACCAGGAACGGCTTCTTTTCGTCCAGGCCGGTCGGGGCCCGCAGCACCCAGCCCTCGTCCGTCGAGGCGAGCTCGCCGAGCGCGTAGGTGTGCCGTCCGAGCGGCAGGATGTTCTCGGTCAGCCGATAGCCGAGCGTTCGTCGATGATTGTTGTTGAAGAAGCCTGCGCCGCCGTACGTGAACGGGCTCCCTCGCCGCATCATGCCGTACCCCGCTGCGGCATGGCCGCCGCCCCCGAAGCCCGAGGGGCCGCCTCCGTGGCCACCGTCGCCGCCGAACTGCAGCTGGAAGCCGCCGATGGACAGCATCATGCCGCCCCCGACCGTCTGCAGCGAGTTCGCCGGCTGAAAGATCTCCTTGGCCTCGACGAGCTCGACGCCGGGGCCGGTCTTGATGCGGACCCGACCGCTGCCATCGTCGAGCTCGAAGACCGACTCCTGGCGGTCGCTGCTCATCGTGTCGCTCGAGCGCGACCAGCTGCTGCGGATGTTCCCCTGGCTGTCCCGGGACTCGCGGTACTCCTCGTAGACGTGCTCGACGCGCGTCTCGACGATGGCCGCCATCTGCCCCGAGAGCTGCGCCTGGACCGGCTGCTGCGTCACGAGCTGCCCCTTGAACTCGACGTAGCTCGTCAGGCCCGCGTCGCCGCCGGGCAGGTCGCCGCCGACTTCTTTCAGCAGCCCGATGGCGTCCCCGATGCGCGAGGTCTCGGTGGCCTTCATGTGGAACACGCGGTCCGCAGACTTGCGGCTGCCCACGAAGAGGAGGGCGCCGATGACGAGCAGAATGAGGCCGATCCAGAGCATGTACGGGTTCCTGAGCGTGAGGGGCAACCCCGCTGGGGTGGCGGGGCATGGGGCCGACAGGGCCAAACACTACAGGTCAAGTCGGCACACGCGCAAGAGGCGGACGCGCGCCGCACGGGGCCCTCTCCGGCCGCTACTTGCCCGTCGACGCAGCCTTTGCCAACGCCCCCATGAGCGCCCAGGCGGGCTTGAAGCTCCCTGCGAGCGGGCCGGGCGCGACAAGGGTGTAGAGGCCGACCGCGACGAGCCCCGACGGAAGGTCGCAGCAGGCGAGGTACTCCGGGTCCCCGTCCATCGCGAGGACCGGTCCCGCGAGCCAGCCCTCGGGCAGGTCACGGGGTCGGAGGTCATCTCGCCGGGGGGCGTCCACGCTGGCAAAAAACCGGGCGCAGGAGACATCGGCGAGCGCAAAGAACTCGAGGCTGAGGTCCGGCATGGCCGGTGCGAGGCGGTCGATCCAATCGACATCGGCCGGCGGTCCGGGGGCGTGCGCTCGTGGCATCCAGACGTGGCCGTCATCGGGCAGGGCGACGGTCAGACCCGAGACCGGGAAGTGCACCTCGCGGGCGGGTTTCGTCGTCCCGCGGTGCCTGACCTCCCTGCGGGCGAGCGGAGGCTGCTCCGAGACCCGCTCTTCCTGCCAGGCGCGCGCGACGGACTTGACCACCCCGTGCGTGGATGCGGCCTTCAAGGCGTCCTGCGGGCGCTTCGAACTGTCGAGCACAAGATGGTACAGCAGCAACGTCTTGCGGTCCTTGCGGGCCGCACACAGGCCGACTGCAGGCACCGCCCCGCGCGGCTCCCCGAGGTCGAACCGCCCCGCGCGCACGACCCACGGCAGCCCAAAGAACGTCTGCGTCGAGGTCTCACCGTCCCCGAACGCCAGCTCGGCGAGCGTGGCCTCGCACCCGCCAGCGCTGAAGTGTCCGACGCTGACCCAGGTCGCCGAGACGAGCGTGTCGCCGAGCTTCTCATCGATGACGTCACGGGCGTCGAAGCCCCCGTCAAGGGCGTAGCTTGCCGCGACGCTCCACGCGTGGCCCTTGCGCCCGTCCTTCGGCAGCGCGATCGAGAGGCCCGTCAGCGGCAGCACCAGCGGTCCGGGCGGGTGGACGACGGGCTCCGCGCGGGTGCCCGACGCGAGGCCGGAGAGCAGAACCAAGGCGAGGGTCGCCGGAAAGGACCTCGAGGCTCGGAGCTGCATCAGGGCGCCCCGCATGCAAGCCAGGTCGCGAGGGCCTCGCGCTCCTCGCGCGTCGGCCGGAGCGTTCCCTCAGGCATCTCGGTGTTGACGCCGTTCGGACCCGCGCCAGCGACGCCGTCGATGGCGCGCGCGTCGCGACGGACCCGGGCGGGGTCGCCGTAAGCGGCGTGGCAGCCGACGCACCAGGACGTCATGAAGGTCTGTCCAAAGGTCTCCCACGTCAGCGTGGACTCGGGGGCACAGACCGCGCCCGTCTCACCGGGCCCGTCGCAGCCCGCAACTCCGACGGCGCCCAACACGCCCACCAGCAACCATCTCAGCATCGCGCCCTCCAGCCAGAGGTATCCCTGCATCTCCGGAAATGGTCGCATGCAACGCGGCGCACCGCCAGCTCGCGCGCGGTCGCGGAATGACCGGACGCGATGAATGAGGCCTCATTCATTGTAAGGTGTGTCACGGCATCCGCTGTCCCGGCTTTGACTTCGATCCCCCCGCGGTGCTATCTCTCACGCGCTGACGGCCTCGAGCCGTCCTTCGGCCCCAGGAGTCTCCCATGCGTGACGTCTTCATCGTCGGTGCGGCCCGCACCCCGATCGGCAGCTTTCAGGGCGCCCTCTCGGCGATCCCGGCCCACCAGCTCGGCGCCCACGCCATCCGCCACGCGCTCGCCCGCGCCGGACTTCACGGGGACAGCCTCGCGCGGGTCGACGAGGTCCTGATGGGCTGCGTCCTGCAGGCTGGGCAGGGCCAGGCGCCAGCGCGTCAGGCAGCGCTCGGGGCCGGTCTCCCGCAGTCCGTCGGCGCGACGACCGTCCACAAG
>SYAK01000001.1 GCA_005788935.1 Pseudomonadota bacterium | reverse complement strand
GCCCGAGGCGTCGCCGCGGTGGGCGCGAATGAAGGCGTAGTCCGCCGTGATGGCGGCCTCGAGCACGCACGGGCGAGGCTTTCCGTCGGGGCCGGCGAAGACGCGGGTCTCCTTGCCGTCGGCCACCACCGTGCCAGCTCCGGTGGGCGTGAAGAACGCGGGGATGCCGGCACCTCCCGCCCGGATCCGCTCGGCGAGCGTCCCCTGCGGGATCAGCTCGACCTCGACGAGGCCGCGCGCAGCCTGGTCCTGGATATCGGGGTTGCCGCCCATGAACGAGCCCTTCCAGGCACGGACCTGGCGCTGCTTCAGCAGGACGGCGAGCCCTTGGCCCTGGTTGCCGCAGTTGTTCGAGATGATGGTCAGCTCGCGGCGGCCCGAGGCGGCGAGCGCCTCGATGAGGTGCTCGGGGTTGCCGCACAGGCCGAACCCGCCGACCATGACAGAGGCCCCGTCGCTCAGGTCGATGATGGCGCTCGCGGCGTCGGTGAAGACCTTGCGACTCATGGCGCGACAGCCTCCTTCAGGAGCTGCACGAGGGCGGCGACCTCTTCCCGGGTCACGTTCAGCGGCGGGGCGATCCGCAGCGCCTTGTCGTCGGTCAGGCCCACGCGGACCCGGCGCTCCGCGAGGCGACGCGCGACCGACTCGGCGTTCGGCACCTCGAGCCCGAGGAAGAGCCCTTCACCGCGGACCGTGCCGTGGGCCGAGAGGGCCTTCTTCAGCTGCCGCGCCAGCTCGTCGACCGGGAGACGGCGCGCCGCGCGCAGCTCGAGCACGAGGCGCGTCAGACCGAGCTCGTCGCCGTCCCATGTCGAGATGAGCGTCAGCTTCTCGCTGACATAGTACTTGTCCGACACGTAACCGAGGCCGTTTTGGCCACCCGGGAACCACACGATGGCATCCGTCGCCACGGGGAGGGTGTCGGCCCGCCAGAAGCCGCGGCCCGACCGGTAACCCGCGGTCGCGTTCTCGATGAGCAGCAGCGGAACGCCGTGTTCGTCGAGCAGCGCCCGCAGCGGCTCCCAGAAGGTCTCCGGGATGGCACGCGCGGTGGCGGTGAAGACTGGCTCGGTGACGACCGCGAGGATCGACTCGGCCGGCCGCTCGGTCAGCGCCTTGCGCAACGCCGCGAGCGCCTTGTCGGCCTCGAGGCTCGGGTCGGGCAACGTCGGCCAGCCGAACCAGTTCAGCGGGTGCGTGTCGGGCAGCGTGACGCTGCGGGCCGCGGCGGTCGAGAGACCGGCGAAGACCGGCCCGAGGCTCAGCACGACGCTGGCGGCGCCACGGTGGTACTTGATGGAGCGCAGCGTCTTGTCGAGGGCCTCGGCCCGCCCGGAGGCGAAGATGGCGTGCGGCATCGACTTCGGCGCCAGCTGGCGAAGGTATTCGTGCGCGCGGACGAGGCCGGGGGTCACGAAGTTGCATAGCGACAGCTTGTTGAGCGCGCTGCCATTGAGCAGACCGTCGGACCACGCGGCGCGGAGGTCGGAGGTTCCGGCACGCTCGGTGCGGATGTCACCGAGGCGGCGCGTGAGGCCGCCCTCGAAGTCGAGCACCTGCGGGGCCTTCGGCTTGAGCGCCACGGCCGCGCGGCCGCCGATCCGCGGCCCGAGCAGGTTGATGCGGTAGTAGTCGCACACCCCCTCGGCCTCGTCGTATTGACCGGTGTAGCGGGCCACGCGCCACGCGCCGTAATCCGCGTTGAGCGCAGCCATGCTGTCTGTCGCCCCGACGCGGTTCCGCCCGGAGACGAAGATGTAGCGCGGGCTGCCATCCGAACGGGTCTGTGTCATCGCCGACGCGAGCTGCGCCTCTTTCAAGGCTCGCCCGAGACCGACGCCGCGATGGTCGGCGTGGACCGTGAGATCGGCCGAGTAGAGGGTCTCGGCATGGCCGAGCGTCGGGTCCTGTCGCGGGCCGTCGAGGTCCTCGAAGTGCTCGAGGGGGAAGGCCACGACGGCGCCGACCAACGTCCCGCGCGGAGGGAGGGTGGCGTGCCCGTGAACCACGACGTGGCAAATCGCGTCGGGGTCCTCCATCAGCGCCGTGAAATGCTCGAAGTCGTCGCGCCGCGCAGGTTCGTAGGTGCCGTCCTGCAACGCCTTGTACTGATTGCGGACCGCAGGCCAGTCAGCGGCCGTGACCCGCAGCAGGTGGTAGCCCGGGGCCAGCTTGCCGGCCTGCGCGGGAGGCCACGCCGCCGCGCGGTCGGGGAGGCCGTCCGTACCGTCGGGCTGCCACGAGGTCGCGGTTGCGGGCGCCTTGCCCGCGACGAGGCCGTCGAGGGACGCGCGCAGACGGACGAAGAGCGCCTTCACGTGCGTGAGGGTAACCTCGGGGTGGAAGCGGAAGCGCAGGCCGCGATCGCCCGCGCCGTAGATCATGTACCCGCGCCAGAGGCGCTCGTTCACGAGGTGGTTCAGCTCGGGGACGGTCGGGAGGTCGAAGCCGAAGGACCAGCCGGCCATGCGCGGGTTGAGCACGAGGGCGGGGTAGTCGCCAGCGAGGCGGCAGAGCTCCGAGCCAGCCTCACGCATCACCTCGCCAGGCGGGTTGGCCGCGAGGAGCTCGCCATAGAGTGTGCCACGAATGGCCGAGGCGGCCGCCGTCTCGGTCGCCACGGGGATGGGCCAGCGCGAGAGCGTGACGCCGACCTGAGCCTTCTTGGCGCACGTCAGCAGGTCGGGTGGCGTCGGCAGGTCGAGGAGATCATGCCAGAAGAACGGTCCGCCGAGCTGAAAGCCGCACTGGACCTCGTCCATGATGAACGGGATGCCCGCGCGCGTCGCGATGGTGCGAAGGGCCCGGAAGAAACGGGGAGAGGCGTACCGCTCGCCGCCCTCGGCCTGCATCGGCTCTGCGATGATGGCCGCGACCTGGTCGTCCGCGAGCTGCGCCTCGACGTCGTTGAGCGCGGCGAGCTCGGCCGTCAGCAGCGGGTCGGACGTGAGGAATGCGTCCGCCCCGCGGGAGGCGGGTAGGGCGCCCCAGTGTGCGAGCCAGCCGTCGGGTTCGGGGGCCACGGCCGCCGGGTTGTCCTGCACCGGCAGATCGACCCAGCGCGCCTGGAATCCTTGCAGTTCAAACCGAATCCGTTTGGCCGGGTTCCAGGTCGAGTGGATGGCGAGCATCGTCCGGCCGTGGAAGGCGCCGCGGAAGGCGATGACGCCCTTGCGTCCGGGGCGATGGACGGAGGCTGTCGCGAGGGCGACCTCGTTCGCCTCGGCGCCGGAGTTCGACATGCGCAGGTGTGGAAGCGCCGGAGCGTGACCGCGGATGAGGGTCGCGAGGCGCGTCAGCGCGGCCTGGTCCTCGGGCGAGCCGTCCTCGAGGGCGGATGTCCCGAAGCGACCCGTGTGAAGCGCCTCGAGGAGGGCGGGAGGGTTCAGTCCGGCCGCGTGCGTGGCGATCTGGCTCGCCGCGTCGAAGAAGACGATCGGGTCGTCGTCGACGCTGGCGAGGTATGGGCCGCTCGAGCGGAAGAGGTCGATGACGGGCGGCTTCTTGTCATCGGGGACGAAGTCGCCCGAGACGAGGCGCTTCATGAAGTCAGTCGAGCGGGGCAGCGTCAACGAGGTCCCCGGCGGGACGTGGGCCCCTGCGGGACGGCGGCCGAGGAAACGGGCGAGATGGAGGTGGCGGATGTCGAAGAGCGCAGCGCCGAGGGCCCTCGCGATGTGTCGAACGTCGGACTCGCTCGACGGGAGGGCCACGCGGAGCCCCTCGGGGGTGAGGTCGGACGCGACGCCGTGGGCGCGCAGGGTGTCTGCGAGCGGGCGCCCGACGGAGGTCCCGCCCGACTCGAGCTGGACCGTGGCGATTCGGAAGGCCGCGGGCTGGGCGAGGAACTCGGGGTAGAGCCCCCACGGCTCGAGGGCCTCCTCGATGCGGTGGCGGTTCTCGAGGCCCGAGAGCGGGTCGCCAGCCTGCAGGGCGCGGTTGACGTGCGCGTCGTTCTCGAGGATGCCGGGGTCGTTCCACTGCACCTGGACCGGGTAGGTCGTGTAGCGGACCGCGTCCGAGCCGGCCGCGCGGAAGTTGCCAGAGCGCCCGACGCCGCCGAACGGCATGGCGCCCGAGGCGCGGTTGGTGGACCTGTTCCAGTTGACGCAGCCGACGCGCGTCTTGAGATAGACGGCCTCGAAGGCGGCGCGGCGGGCGGAGAACAGCGAGATCGAGAGTCCGTAGGGGCTCGCGCGGACGATCTCGAGCGCGTCGTCGAGATCGTCGACGACGGTGATGGCGAGGTCGGGGCCGAAGACCTCTTCGCGGGTGTAGTCGGAGTCGTGGTCGCGCGCGATGCGGTGGATGGACGGGCCGCGCCAGGCGCCTCCGTCTCGCAGCTCGGCCGCGAGCAGGACCTCTGCGCCCGCCTCGCGCCCGGCCTGGCAGAGGGACTCCACCTTGTCGCGGTCGCCAGTCGAGGCGAGCGGCCCCATGAAGACGTCGCTCATCGGGTCGCCCCACGTCAGCTCGCGCGCCGACGCGATGAGGCGTGCCGTGAAGGCCTCGGCGATGCTGCGCTGGACGAGGACGCGCGAGGTGCAGGTGCAGCGCTGGCCAGTCGTCAGGAAGCCGCCGAGCAGCACGCCCTCGAGGGCCTGCTCGACGTCGGCGTCCTCGAGCACGATGGCCATGTTCTGGCCGCCCATCTCGAGTGCGGGCAGGACCTCGGGGCGGTCGAGGAGCGCGCGCTGGATGGCGTTGCCGCCGCGCCAAGAGCCTGTGAAGGCGACGCCGGCGAGGCCACGCGTCTGAAGCAGCGCCTTGCCCATGTCGACGCCGCCCTGGACCATCTGCAGGATGGGTGGCAGGCCGGCCGCGTCCCACGCCTCCATGTAGCGCTGGAACGCCAGCGGCGTGCGCTCGGACGGCTTGACGACGACCGTGTTGCCGGTCGCGAGCGCCGGGACGATGTGGGCGTGGCAGAGGTGCAGCGGGAAGTTGAACGGCCCGAGCACCGCGATGACGCCGAGCGGGTGGTAGCGGCACTCGCCCGCCACACCTGGCGGCGTCCACGGGCGGACGAGCGGCAGCTGCTGTTCGGCCACGAGATCGATGCGCGCGAGCAGGGAGTTCGCCTCGACGCGCGCCTCGCGGATGGTCTTGCCCATCTCGGTCGTGATGGCGCGGGCGAGGGCCTCGATGCGCGACGACAGCTCGCGCGCGAACTTGCGCAGCGCGCTGATGCGCTCGTCGGACGTCAGCGCGGCCCAGGCCGGCCAGGCGCGTGCGGCCGCGTCGACGGCGAGCTGGGCGTGCGCCGGGTCGGTCGGGGCCTCGAGGACGATCTCGCCGTCGGTGGCTGGGTTGATGCTGCGGATGAAGGCCGTGCTTGCCGGCTTGACCCACTGATTGTCGATGAAGTCGCCGCGTGCGAAGTCCATGGGCGAGCCTCTTAGCACCCCTCGCGCGAAACTGCGATAGGGTCCTTTCGGCGGGCCTCGGTTGCCGGGAGGGGCGGATTTCGAACGGTTCGGGTGCCGCGCGGGCTTGCGTCATGGCGGGCAAGGGGTGGAGGATGAACGCGTCACCCGACGGAGCCCCCGATGCGCTGCACTCTGCCTACCGCCGCCCCCCTGTTCGCCGCCCTGTCCATCGCTGCGTGCGCTGACACGGCCACGCCATCGACCGCCCCGCTCGACGCGGTGACGCACGACAGCGGCCTCCCCGAGGAGGTCCGGGTCGATGGCGTCACGGACGCGGACGCCGGGACTCCCGAGGAGGATGTGGCCGTCGCCGACGTTGCGCAGGAGCGCGACACCGCACAGGAGGACGACGCGCAAGAGGCCGATGTGACGGTGGCTCCGGCCCCGCTTCACGCGCTTTACACCGCCGAGAGCCCCGCGTGGGCGCTGACCCCGTGGCCTGACGACCGGATGCGCGCCTCGGATGGCCGTCTCCAGCTGCCCGGCTTCGACACGATTGGCAACGACTTCGCGATCGCCTATCGCGAGCTCATCGAGACCGAGGTCGACGGTTATCCGCGGATGCCGGTCGTCTATTTCCCCCTGTCTGCGAGCCCGGAGGCCATCGCGCGACCGACGCCCGCGGAGACGCGCGGGACGGGTTCCCCGATTCGGCTCATCGCCTTCCCGGATGACGCGACCTGTGCGACCCAGGTCCCGGTCGAGGTCGAGATCTTCGACGCCGACAGCCCGTTCATGCCCGTGCCAGCCTTGATGGCGACCCCGGTCCACGGGCACGAGCTCGCTCCGTTGACCCGCTACGCCGCCATCATCGACGCCGCGGCCACGACGCCGGCACTCGCGCGCGACCCGGCCTTCGAGGCGGCATGGGTGGACGCCGAGGGACCCTTCGCGGCCCTGCGGGCGTGCCTTGGTGCAGAGGCGGATGACGTGGTGGCGGCGACACTCTTCACGACGGCCGACTCGACGCGCGAGCTTGGGGCGTTCGTGGACCACGTGCTGTCCGACGCGGTGCCCCTGGGGACCCTGTCGGGGTGGGCGCGCGTCGACGGGCAGAGCAACGCGAACCGCGAGGTGCGGGCGGGCAGTCTGGCGATGCCGATCTACCAGGCGGGTGACTCGCCGTACGACGTTCCGGGCTCAGGCGGGCTTGTCCATAAGGGCGACGGGCCCGAGGTGCAGCGGTTCGAGGCGGCCCCGGTGACCGTCGCGTGGCGGCCGGGGTCGCAGGAGGCCGCGCGCCCGGTGCTGGTGTGGGTTGGCGGCACGGGGATCCGGCAGTTCGGACACCTGTCGGACGAACCGGTGAAGGCTGCGCTCGCGGACGGCTTCGTGGTCGTCTCGATGCTGCCGCAGTTCCACGGGCCGCGGCAGGCGGCCGGTGTCGAGACCGTCATGTCGACCTTCAACTACCTGAACCCGTCGGCCGGGCGGTCGGTGCTGCGCCAGCAGGCCATCGAGACCGCGTACCTCGCGCGGTGGGTGCGGGCGGCGCTCGGCGGGCTCGAGGGGGTGCCGGCGATCGACACGACGCGCCTCGCGTATGGCGGGCACTCGCAGGGGGCGCTTGCGGGGTCCCTGCTGGCGGGGGTCTCGGAGGCGTTCGCGGCCTACGCGTTTGGCGGACTCGGCGGGCACATGTCGACGACGCTGGTCGAGCGCAAGGACTACTTCGACATCCAGGAGCTGGTGGCCCTGGCCTTCGGCGAGCCGGTGGCGCTCATCACGCGGTTTCACCCCATCGTGCAGCTCGCGCAGGTGTCTGGGGATGTCGTGGACCCGGCCTCCTACGCCCGCCACTGGCGCGGGGTCGCAGGTGGACACCCCGGTTCGCACGTGTTCGTCGTGAACGCGAGCGCCGACGCGACGACGCCGGTGCGCTCGGTCGATGCCATCACGACGGCTTCCGGGTCCGTGGTTACAGGTGAGACACTCTGGAATTTCGACCCATTCGGGCTTGGTGGCATCACGACGAGCGATGGGCCTTTCGCCGGGAATGTCGAAGGGGCCCGCGGCGGGGCGCTGACGATCCTCTCGTGGCTGTTCACGGGTGGCGACCACTTCGAGCTGTTGAACCGGGTCGAGGTTGGGGTCGCGGTCGCGAACTTCCATCGCGCGGCGCTGACGGGCGCGGTGCCGACCTTCACGCGCCCGGTCCCGGAGCCGGCGCCCTGAGGCGGGTCGGCCTGATACTGATCGCGGCGCTGTCGGGTGACGCGCGCGCTGCGGAGCCGATCGGCACGATGGCTGGCGAGCGCTGGGGGTGCTTCGTCAAGGCGTATCCCGGGGTCGTCTGTGCGGGTGATGCCCAGGGGCTGACGCTGTGCGACGGGACGCGCGTGGCGTGGGACGACGGTCGGCGCGACAAGGCGTACCGCGAGAAGCTCGACGACCCCGATGCTGAAGATACGGTGTCGATGCCGTATCGGCCTGGGCGGCACTTCACAGTGCCCCCGCCCGACTTCGAGCCCGGTCGATGGCGGCACGCCGGGCTGATGGGGGCGATGTACGGGCGGACGCGCGCCGAGGTCGCCGCGAAGACGCGCAAGGTGCCGTGGATGCTTGCGTCAGGCGGTCGCGAGGTGCGCGTGACGACCGTCAACGGGGTCGCGGAGGCACTCGCGAAGGTCAGCGCCGAGCTCGAGCGGACGCTGTCGCCGGACTTGCGGGCCATCGCGGCGAAGACCGCGGGGGTCTTCGTGTGGCGGAACGTGCGGGGTACGAAGCGCCAGAGCCCACACAGCTGGGCGACGGCCATCGACGTCGGCGTTGCGAT
>SYAK01000514.1 GCA_005788935.1 Pseudomonadota bacterium | reverse complement strand
GGGAGTCCCCGCAGACGATGGTCATTCCAGGCTGTGTCGCGCCGAGCTCGGGCCCCATGACGTGGACAATGCCATTGTGGGCCGTCCCGAGCGCGTGCAGCGGGACCCCGAACTCGGAGCAATTGCGGGAAAGGGCCGCCACCACGCCGCGGCCCGCATCATCGATCGCCCCGAGCCCCCCGCGCGTCGGCGTGATGTGGTCCATCGTCGCGAGCGTCTTTCCTGGCTGCCGCACCCGGAGGCCACGGGCCCGGAGCCCGTCAAACGCCTGAGGAGAGGTCATCTCGTGAACCAGATGCAGGTCCACGTACAGGATATCCGGGGCGTCACCAACGCCGCGTGCCACGACGTGGGCGTCCCAGATCCGGTCGAGGAGCGTGCGCGGACTGCTCAAGCGCGCCCTCCGACGACGCCATCATGCGACCACCAGGCCAGGGCACGGTGTCTCTCGCGGCCCCGTCTCGCGTCGCGCTGGCTCGGTTGCGACAAGATGGCTCCTGGGTGGCAGTGACGGGCCCGTGATGGCGACGGGACTCGCCGAGCGCCCTCCAGAAGGCCGCTCGCCGCGCCCGGTGTCGGACGTCGGATCCCCCGCTCCCGCGGACCAGGGGACCCGGGTTCCGCATCAGAGCTTGTCGGTGTCGACCGGGTTCACGAAGGTCATCATCGCGCGCAGCTCCTTGCCGACCTTCTCGATCGGGTGACCGCGCTCAACCTGGCGCCGCTCGCGGAAGACTGGCGCGCCCTCGCGGTTCTCGCCGATCCAGCGGGACGCGAAGCGCCCATCCTGAATCTCGTCGAGCAGCTTGCGCATCTCCTTGCGGGTCTCGTCCGTCACGAGGCGGTCGCCCGCGACATAATCACCCCACTCGGCGGTGTCCGAGATACTGTAGCGCATGTAGTTGAGGCCGCCGCGGTACATCAGGTCCACGATGAGCTTCAGCTCGTGCATGCACTCGAAGTACGCCAGCTCGGGCTGGTAACCCGCGTTCACGAGGGTCTCGAAGCCAGCCTTGACCAGCGCCGACACGCCGCCGCACAGGACCGCCTGCTCACCAAAGAGGTCCGTCTCGGTCTCCTCGGAGAAGGTCGTCGTCAAGATGCCGGCCCGCCCGCTGCCGATCGCACAGCCGTAGGCGAGGGCCACCGCGTCGGCGTGACCGCTCGCGTCTGCATGGACCGCGAGGAGGGCTGGCACACCGCCGCCTTCCTTGAAGGTCTCGCGCACCCGATGGCCAGGGCTCTTGGGCGCGATGAGGCTGACGTCGACGCCCTCGGGTGGACTGATGGTGCCGTAGCGGATGTTGAAGCCGTGGGCGAACATCAGCGTCTTGCCAGGCTTCAGCGCGGGCAGGATGTCCTGCTCGTAGATCGCCTGCTGCGACGTGTCGGGCGTCAGGATCATGATGACGTCCGCCTCGCTCGAGGCGTGCGCGACCGACACCACACGGAGACCATCGGCCTCGGCCTTGGCGCGGCTCTTCGAGCCCTCATGGAGCCCGACGCGCACGTCGACGCCCGAATCGCGCAGGTTCAGCGCGTGGGCGTGCCCTTGCGAGCCGTAGCCGATGATGGCGACCTTGCGGGAGGTGATGTGGGAGAGGTCTGCGTCGCGGTCGTAGCGCATCTGGGTCATGGCGGACTTTCCTTGGCAGGGCGAACGGGGCCCGATGGCGCGGGCCCGTGGTTGAGACAGGGCGGGGTCAGACCTCGCCGTGGCGGCTCAGGAAGGCGGCGGGGCTGCCGGGACCGCGCGACATCGCGACGGAGCCGGTCTGAACCATCTCCTCGATGCCGTACTCCGCGAGCACGCTCGCGAGGCTCGCGATCCGGTCGTGCGAGGCGGCGAGTTCGAGGACCATCGTGGTCGGCGACATGTCCACGACATGGGCGCGGAACGCCTCGGCGATCCGATTGATGTCGGCGCGCTGCTCGGTCGTCGCGTGGACCTTGATGAGGGCGAGCTCGCGCTCGATGCGCGGCTGATGCGTAATCTCCTGAACCTCAAGCACGTTCATGAGCTTGTAGAGGTTGGCCTCGAGGCGTCGCGCGGTGTCCTCGTCGGCCTCGACGACAGCGGTCATGCGGCTGACGCCCGGGACGTGCGTCTGCCCGACGTTCAGCGACTCGATGTTGAAGGAGCGGCGGCGGAACAGCGAGGCGGTCCGGTTCAGGACGCCCGGCTTGTCCTCGACGTAGATGATGAAGGTGCGCAGAATGTTGCGGCGCTGCATCAGGTGTCCTCCCCGGTCTCAAAGATGGGGTTGTGATTGGCGGTGTGCCCGTCGACAGTCTTCGAGCGCCGCATCATCTCGTGCAGACCAGCTCCCGACGGGACCATCGGGTAGACCGAGTCCTCCTGCTCCACCCGGAAATCGATGAGCACCGTGCCGGGCTGGCTCTCGGCCCACGCCACGGCCCCAGCCACCTCGCCGCGCGACGTCACGCGCAGGCCTTGAAGCCCATGGGCCTCGGCCAGTTTGACGAAGTCGGGACTCTTGATCGGCGTCGCGACGTAGCGACCGCCGTAGAAGAACTGCTGCCACTGGCGGACCATGCCGAGGAAGCCGTTGTTGATGATGGCGATGTTGACCTTGAGCTCTTCCTGCGCACAGGTAGCGAGCTCGCAGGCCGTCATCTGAAATCCACCGTCGCCGACCACGACCCAGACGCTGGCGTCCTTGCGGCTGAACTTGCCGCCGATGGCGGCGGGGAGCGCGAAGCCCATCGTCCCGAGCCCGCCCGACGTGATGAGCGAGCGCGGCGTGTCATGCCGGTAGTACTGGGCCTCCCACATCTGGTGCTGCCCGACGTCCGTCACGACGAGGGCCTTGCCATCGGTCGCCCGCCAGAGATCGTGAATGACGTGCGCCGCGTGCAGCTTGCCGGTGTCGGGCATGTGCTGGATGTCGAGGACCGCGGCGTCGCCCTTCATGTCGTTGATGTGATGCCACCATGGCTCGAGCTTGCGGGCTTCCAGGACTGGCAGCCAGGCCGACAGCACCTCGCGCGCGTCGGCCACGATGGCGACGTCCACCTTGACGTTCTTGTTGATCTCCGACGGGTCCATTTCGACATGGATCTTGCGGGCATACGGCGCGTAGGAGGCGATGCGACCGGTCACGCGATCGTCGAACCGCATGCCGATGGCGATGAGCAGGTCGGACTCCTGGATGGCGTTGTTGACCCAGGCCTCGCCATGCATGCCCATCATGCCGAGGTTCTTCGGGTGCGACGCGGGGAAGCCGCCGAGCCCGAGGAGGGTCAGCGCGACCGGGATGTCCGTCTTCTCGGCGAACGCGATGAGCTGCTCCGTGGCGCCAGCCTTGATGACCCCCTGCCCTGCAAGGATGACCGGCTTCTTCGAGGTGCGGATGATGTCGAGTGCCGCCTCGATGGACCGCGTTGTCGGCGAGTGGCGCGGCCGATAGCCCGGCAGAAGCACAGGGCTGTCATCCCAGATGAAGGTCGTCAGGTCCTGCTGCGCGTTCTTGCAGATGTCGACGAGCACCGGACCGGGGCGGCCGGTGCGGGCCACGTAGAACGCCTCGTGGATGGTGCGCGCGATGTCTGCGGCGTCCGTCACGAGGTAGTTGTGCTTCGTGATGGGGAGGGTGACACCCGTGATGTCGACCTCCTGGAACGCGTCCGAACCGAGCAGGGCCGCACCGACCTGCCCGGTAATGACGACCATCGGGACCGAGTCGAGCATCGCGGTCGCGATGCCGGTGACGAGGTTCGTCGCCCCAGGTCCAGACGTCGCGACGCACACGCCGACCCGCCCCGAGGCGCGGGCGTACCCGTCGGCCATGTGGGACGCGCCCTGCTCGTGCCGCACGAGCACGTGATGAAGCGGATAGTCAATGAGGGCATCGTAGGCGGGCATGATCGCCCCGCCGGGATATCCGAAGACGGTCTCCACGCCCTCGCGCACGAGCGACTCCCAGATGATTTGGGCGCCGCTCAGGCGCTGCCCGCGGCGGTCGGGCATGGTCTCGCGGGAGAGGACAGGAGTCGATGCGTCTTGCATGGGGCCTCGAGGTGACGGGTTCGGGGCTATCTCGGACGTCGGTCAGGGCCTGACGGGGAGCCGCGTGCAGCGCGACGCAGCACAGTGTTCACGATGGGCCAGTGTGTCAAGCCTCCGGTCTGGTCTCGCGGGCCTCCGGCGACGCCGTCGCTCCGCATCCCCGGGTGCCGGCGGCAGGCCCGAATGCACGTTTCGTGCCACCCTCGGGCCGAACACGAATTTAAAGCAAGTATCTGTTTTTACGACTGTTCACAGCGACGCCTCGGGGCATCGCGGACGTCTCGGATGTCCCGCGGATGCGACATGTGTCATCGCGGGACATGTCTCGCGACGCGACGCCGGACAGGAGGCCCGCTTGCATCGACACGACACCCTTGATGGCCTCAGGTTGGGGCTCGGCGCCAACGGGCGGCAGTCTTCATTGCTGGTGCTCGTCAACGCGTTCGTCGGCGCGATGGTCGGCCTCGAGCGGGCCATTCTGCCGCCCTCGCGGAGAGCGACTTCCAGCTCGCTGGCCACACGGCGATGCTCGCGTTCATCGCGGTCTTCGGCGTCTCGAAGGCGCTCACGAACTACGCCGCCGGCCGCCTGTCGGACCGCATCGGCCGCAAGCCCGTCCTCGTCGCGGGCTGGTTGCCACGCGCGCCACTGTGATTGGCGTATACCGGCTGTGGCGGAATCTCGGCCACGCCGCGGGCGCGCTCATCGCCGGGGTCGTCGCGGACGCGCTCGGGGTCGAGGCCGCCATCTTCGTCGTCGCCGATCTGACCCACGGGTCCGGTCTCGAGGTCGCCCTCGGCCTGCGCGAGACCCTCCGGCGGGCCTCCTGAGCCGACACGACGGATCCTCCACCGCTCCCGTCAGTCCGCCGCAGCCTCGTTCGGCCCTGGGGCCGCGAGCATCGCGTGGAAGTCTCGCTCGGAGATGATTCGGAGCTGCGCCGCCCCTTCGGCGACGAGCTTCTCGGCCTTCTTCTGTTTCGAGCTCAGCGCGCCCCCGCCGCCAAGCAACGGAGATCCGTCATCACCCACGACGAGATAATCCAGGGTCCGGGTGACATCCTCGGGCGTCAGGCCCCCGCGCGCAATCACGAGGCCTTGGGCGGTCTTGCGGTCGGAACTCGCGAGCTTGCCGGTGAAGACGAACGAGCGGCCCGCGACCGGATCACCGTCTGGACGCGCCACCCGCGGCGCCTCGTCGACCCACGGCGTCACCGTCACGACCTCGCGCAGGCGGTCGATGACCTCACGACTCGCTTCGAGGCCGGACGCGATGGACTCCGCCGTGAGCTCGCCGAGTCCGTGGATGGCGGCGATCGCCTCGCGCGATGCGGCGCAGACGGCCTCGACCGTACCGAAGGCCTCGGCGACCTTGCGGGAGGCGACCGCGCCGAGATCGTCAACCCCGAGGGCCTCGAGGAACGGTGGCAGCGCGATCACGCGATGGGCCTGCACCTGTGCGACGAGATTCTCCGCCGACTTCCGACCGAGACGCTCGAGGTCTGCGAGCCGCACGACATCGAGGCGGTAAAAGTCGGCTGGCTGGGAAACGAGGCCGCGCTCGACGAGCTGGGAGAGGATCTTCGGGCCAAAGCCCTCGACGCCCACGGCGCGCAAAAAGTGGCCGAGCGACCCGATCTGAGCCGCCCCGCAGGCCTCGGGCTCACTGCACATCAGCACGTCGCCGTCGACGCGGGCGGGGTGCCCCGAGACCGGGCAACGGTCGGGAATGAGGACGGCGTCGGGCCCGGGCTCGAGGACGACCTCGATGTGCGGGATGACGCCGCCGCGGCGCGAGGCGATGACGCGGGCGCCGACATTCGCGCCCAGGTTCCGCAGGATCGCGAGGTTGTGCAGCGAGCAGCGCGACACCGACGCGCCCGACAGCGTGACCGGCTCGACGTGGGCGATCGGCGTGATGGCCCCCGAGCGACTGACCGACCAGAAGATCTCGCGGATGCGGGTCTCGCCCGACTCGCCCTGGAACTTGTAGGCGATCGCCCAGCGCGGGTGGTGCGCGGTCTCGCCGAGGCGGGCCTGCTCGCCGATGCGGTCGGCCGTGTAGACGACCCCGTCGAGCTCGACGTCGAGGGCCGCGCGACGGGCGAGCCACGCCTGGTAGCCGGCCTCGATGTCCGAGCGCTCGACCGTGCGCCACGGGACGGCCTCGAAGCCCTGCGCCGCCACCCAGTCGAGCGCCTCGGAGAGAAGCTCCACCCGAACCCCGGGCGGCGTCTCCTTCAGGCTGTAGGCGTAGAACGCGAGCCCGTAGTCCGCGGTCTTCGTCGGGTTCTTCTGCTTGATGGCGCCCGCGGCGGTGTTGCGGGGGTTGGCGAACTGGCCGGCAAAGCGTTCCCGGAAGACGCCAAGCGGCAGGTAGACCTCGCCGCGAATCTCGGCTGGCCCCGAGGCGATGCGCTGCGGGATGCCCCGGATGTGGCGCGCGTTCGCCGTGAACAACTCGCCCTGCCGGCCATCGCCACGCGTGACCGCGGCGACGAGGGCGCCCGACGCGTCATAGCGCAGCGACGCCGCGATGCCGTCGATCTTTGGGGCCTCCACGACCGGACCGTCGAAGGACCCCGCCCACTTCAGGACGCCGGCCTCGTCGTAGGCCTTGTCGAGCGACAGCATGCTGAAGCGGTGCTCGAGCAGGCCGGCCGCGTCCGCAACGTCCTCGACGAATCCGGTGAGCGCTGGGTGGTCGGGAGCAAGCGCCTTGAGCTGCTCGACAAGGCGGTCGAAGGCCGCATCCGAGATTTCCGGCGCATGATCCACGAAGTAGCGCACGTTGTGGCGCCGAATCTCTGCGGCGAGGGCCTCGACGGTCGCGTCAGGTCCGGTGTCGATGGCCATGGGCTTGCTGCTCCTGCCCGCGCCGTCCGGGCATGACGGTGGGGGTGCGACCCTCCGGCGTCAGCGAGGGCCGTACCCCAGGTACCCGGCGCCGGCTTCAGTCGAGGACGCGGGTCCACCCGTGCGAGTCGGACAAGGCGCCACTCTGGATCCCGGTCAGCTCGGCGTGGATGGCGCGTGCCAGCGGCCCGGGCTCGCCACCACCGATGGTCAGGTCTCCGTCGGTCGTCCCGAGGGTGCCAACCGCCGACACCACGGCCGCAGTGCCGGTCCCGAAGACCTCCCGAAGCGTCCCGTCGGCGTGGGCCGCGCGCAGCTCGGCGAGGCGCAGAGGGCGCTCGGTGACCTTCAGGCCTCTCGCCCGCAGCAGCGCGAGGACGCTGTCACGCGTGATGCCGGGCAGGATCGTTCCGTCGTCGAGGCGCGGCGTGACGACCTCGTCGCCGATCACCGCGAAGAGGTTCATCGTCCCGACCTCTTCGACGAACTCGTGCGTCAGCGCGTCGGTCCACAGGACCTGGTCGTAGCCACGCTTCTTGGCGGCCATCGAGACCTTCAGGCTCGCCGCGTAGTTGCCCGCCGCCTTGGCGCTGCCGACGCCACCGCGGACCGCGCGGGCCGCCTCGCGCTCGACCCAGATGCGGACGGGCGCGAAGCCGCGCTCGTAATAGGCGCCGACGGGCGAGGCGATGATGATGAGGGCGTAGGTCTTCGCGGGCCGCACGCCGAGGAACGCCTCGGTCGCGACCACGAAGGGGCGCAGGTAGAGCGCGCCACCCGTCGAGGCGGCCGGCACCCAGCTCGCGTCGGTCCGCACAAGCGCCGCGACAGCCGCCGCGAAGGACTCGGCGTCGAGGGTCGGGATGCAGAGCTTGTCGCAGCTGTCGGCGAGGCGCGCGGCGTGGCGGTCGACACGGAACAGGCGGATGGCGCCGTCGTCGCCGCGGAAGACCTTCATGCCTTCGAAGACGGCCTGGGCGTAATGAAACACCGACGCGGCCGGGTCGAGCGCGAGCGGCTCGTACGGGACGATGCGGGCGTCATGCCAGCCGCGTCCGTCGGTCCAGTCGACACGGAAGATGTGGTCGGTGAAGTATTGCCCGAATCCGAGCGGGCCCTCGGGCCGTGGCCTCGGCTGCGTCGTCGTCGTGATCGCGATCTGCATCGTGTCCCCCTGCGATGAGCCAGTCCGCCGCTTCATGCCACCTTTCGCGGCGCGCGTCGACCCCTCGCCGAGCCCGATGTCGCGTTCGCCCACGAGGCTTTTGCCGAGCTGCCTCGGCGGCCCCGCGCGGAGCGCGGTTGACAGCCTCGAAGCAGGCACGGCAGCATCGTCGCAGGAACCAAAGCTCCGCTGAGACACCACGGAGGAATCGCGCGTGGCGAGGAGACGCATGGGGCACCCGCAGGGCCGTGATGCGCTCGAGACGCTCGAGGCGCGGGCGCAGGGGCTCGCCGACACGGCCGCGATGCGGCGCGCAACGGCCCGTGACGGCGCAAGTCTCGCACACGCGGCACAACTCGAGGCGCTCGCGGCGCGCTACGCCAGCGAGGCGCGCCAGGAGCTCGCGACGCTCGAGACGGCGCCTCCGGAGCGGCCGGACCCTGCGTTCCTGGCGGAGGCGATCCTCGCCCAGGCGCTGCTTGACCGGTTCGGGCGGGCCTTGGCCTGCATCGTGGGTCTGGGGGCGCCCTCGGCGGACTTCGACGTCGAGGTCTACGACCGAGACCCCGAGATTCGCTGGCGCGGCAGGCGCGGGGCTGTCAACGGCCACGAGGGAGACCCGTGGGCCTACCGGCACGGGAACCTTCGTGCGGCACTCGACGAGGTTCGGGCCATCCAGCGAGAGCTCCCCAGGCTGACCCACCCGGAGATTGCGGACACGCGTTCGGGGCTCGCGGAGGTCACGGACAAGGCGCTGCAGACGGGCGAGTGGCAGGCTGGTGTCGCGGCGCGCCATGTCCTCGAGGCCCTGGAGCGTACCGCCTCGCGCCGAAGGTGGTTCGGTGTCCTGCGGGTCTTCGCCGTAGGCACGATCGTATTCGGGCTCCTCGCATTCTACCCGACCCCGCTGCGGTGGCGACGCCCCCGCACCTGGGACCGCATCGTGAAGGACGCGCGGGGGTGACGCGGGGGTGACGACGTGGTAACGCCCGTCGCGTCGTTGAAGATCGCCCGGAGGAACCTCATGCGCACCGCAGTCATCGTCGCAGCCGGCCTCGGCTCTCGCCTGAAGGGCCGCACTCAGGACCAGCCAAAGGGCTTCCTCGAGGTGGAGGGCGTCTCCCTCATCGAGCGCAGCATCGCCCGCATCCGTGCGGCCGGGTTCGAGCGCCTCGTCATCGGAACCGGCTACCTGGCCGAGCACTATGACGCGCTCGCCGAGCGCTATCGCGGGACATTCGCGATCGAGACATGCCGCTCGGACCGCTTCGAGACGACGGGCAGCATGTACACGCTCTACAGCCTGCGCGGACTGCTCGACGAGGACTTCGTGCTGCTCGAGTCGGACCTCCTGTACGAACAGCGCGCCCTGACGTCCCTGGTCGAGGACCCGCGTCGGGACGTCGTGCTCGTCAGCGGCTTCACCGACTCCCGCGACGAGGTCTGGATCGAGGCCGACGCCGCCGGAAACCTCTTCAATCTGTCGAAGAACCGCGACGCCCTCGGGCCGGTCTTCGGCGAGCTCGTCGGGATTTCGAAGATCTCGCGCGAGACCTACCGGGCCGCCTGCGCCTTCATGGAGGCCGAGCTCGCGACGCGCCCGAAGCTCGACTACGAGGGCTGTCTCGTCCGCGTCTCGCGCGAGCTGCACCCGATCCCGCTGCGCAAGATCGACGACCTCGCGTGGTGCGAAATCGATGACGAGGGCCACCTCGAGCGGGCGCTCGCGCGCATCCTGCCTGCAATTCAGGCGCGTGAGGCCTGAGGACTCGCCGATGGGCCCGCCGACCGTCGCGCTGCTGAACGAAGCCGCCTGGCTTGGCCCTGCCGACACCCCTTGGGCGTGGTATTCCGAGCAGATTCGCGACGAGGACGCACGCCTCGCGGCGGCCCTCGAGTCCGTCGGGCTGCAGGCCAAGCGGGTCGCGTGGGACAACCCGGAGGCGCTCGCCCGACCGTTCGCGGCGGCCGTCATCCGGGCGACCTGGGACTACCACACCCGGCTCGACGCGTTCGTGGACGCGCTCGCCGGTCTCGCGGCTCGGACCCGGCTCGTCAACCCGTGGCCGACGGTCGCCTGGAACCTCGACAAGCGCTACCTGCTCGATCTTGCAGGCCGTGGGGTCCCAATCGTCCCGACGCGGGTCGTCGAGCCCGGTCCCCTCCCCGATCTTCGCGCAATCGCCGCAGCGTTCGACGCGGACGAGCTCATCGCCAAGCCGACGGTCTCGGGCGGTGCGCGCGACACCTTCCGCATCGGTCCCGCCGCCTTCGCGCAACCAGCCCCCGAGCTCATTGCCGCGATGCGCCGTGAGCGCTACCTGGTCCAGCCGTTTCAGGCGTCGGTGCTGGCGGCTGGCGAGATTTCACTGGTGGTCATCGCCGGGCGCGTCCGGCACGCCGTCCGGAAGACTCCGAAACCGGGCGACTTTCGGGTACAGGACGACCACGGGGGGCGCGTCCTGCCGCACCTCCCGACACCGGAGGAGGTCGCCTTCGCCGAGGCGACGGTCGCAGCCGTGGCCCCGCAGCCCGCCTATGCGCGCGTCGACGCCGTCCGTGACGCCCGCGGGTCGCTCGCGCTGATGGAGCTCGAGTTGATCGAGCCCGAGCTCTTTTTGCGTTTCAGTCCCGACGCCGCGCCCGCGCTCGCAGAGGCCATCGCGGCGGTCGTCTGGGCGGGCTGACGTATTCCCGGGGTATGATTTCCGGGAATATTGGGGCGTTCGCGACGTCCTTGGCGCGTCCCCAGTCGGTTGACGAACGCCCGAGAGCGGGTGAACGTCAGGCCGCGCCCGCACCATCCGGGCAAAGGAAGTCAGCATGAAGCGCATCATCGTCTCCGCCGTCATCGCCTCGCTGCTCACCCCCGCCATCGCGTCAGCCGCCCCTCCAGCCGAGCGCGCCAAGAACAACCAGGCCGTCCGTGAGGACAAGCGGGAGCTCGCCAACGACCGCTGGGACCGCGCCCGCCTCGACAACATCTCGGCCGAGTACAAGGACGCCATCGCGAAGAATCAGCCGAAACGCCTCGACGCGATCGAGGACCGCTTCCTCGCGGAGTTGAACCTCGAGATCGGAGAGTCCCGCGTCGAGGTCGCCGAGAAGCAGCAGGAGGTCAACGCGTCACGCCGCGAGGCCGGCAAGGAGCGTCGCGAGGTCGTGCGAGACGTCGTCAAGGGGCGCCCGGTCAAGGCCGCGCGTGACGCCGCCGACCACGCCGATGACCGGCGCGATCTCGCCGACGACCGCGCCGACAATCGTCGCGAGGTGGCATCCCTCGACAGGAAGCTCGCCATCCGGGCCCGCTTCCAGGCCCTCCGCGGACAGAAGGCCCCCGCCGCGCTGACCGAGAAGAGCGGCCTCATCGACCAGGCGCTCCAGCTCGCGCGGGCTGAGGTCCAGGGCGACAAGGCGGAGGTCCGCGAGGACCGTCGCGAGCGCCGCGAGGACCGCCGCGACAACGTGCGGCCCGACTGAAGGCGGCCGAGGCGCACTGACTGAGCGCTCATTCAGGCGCCACATGGCCCGCTCCGGAACCCGGGGCGGGCCGTGATGTTTCAGGCGTCCGTGGGGCCCGCCTCGTCGACGGTGTAGAGGTCGACGGGGGCCGCACGCCCGCGCAGCAGCACCCCCTCGCGGACGAGCCGCAGGCGGAAGCGAGCGGGGTTGGCGAGGCGGTCCACGACGGCCCGGGTGACGAGCAGCCCGAGGCCAAGCTCCTTCGTGAGTCCCTCGACGCGCGATGCGACGTTGACCGCGTCCCCGATGACGGTCGACTCGATCTTCGACGCGAAGCCGATGGTGCCCATCACGACCTCGCCGCAGTGGGCGCCGATGCCGTTGTCGATCGGCGGCAGACCTGCCGTGGCGCGCTCGGTGTTCAGCGCGCGCAACTCCGCCCGCATGCGGACCATCGCCTCGAGGAGGCCGTCGGTGTGCGGATCGTCGAAGAGGGCCATGATGGCGTCCCCGATGTACTTGTCGACAAAGCCGCCCGAGGCGTCGATGGCCCGTCCCATGCGGGCGAGATAGCTGTTGAGCATCGTGAAGACGTCCTCGGGAGACATGCCCGTGGCGGCCTTCGTGTAGCCGCGGATGTCCGAGAAAAGCACGGCGACGGACCGTCTGGCGCTGGTCCCGACCTGAATGTTCTCGATGCCCTCGGGGGCCACGACGGGCAGGAACTTGCGCGGGACGAACCGTTCAAACGATGTGGCGGTTCGCTGGAGACGCCCGAAGGAGGCCTCGAGCGCGCGCCCCATGTCGTTGAAGGCCGCCCCGAGCGCCCCGATCTCGTCAGCCCGATCGATCCTTGCACGGTGCGCGAGGTCACCAGCGGCGATGCGGGCGGCGTCCCGCTGCAACTCGACCACGGGGCGGGCGAGGCGGCGGGCGAGCAGGAGCGCCCCTCCGAGTCCGGCGAGCAGGGCCACCGCGCCGATGGCGATCGGAACCTCGACGGCCTCCGCGACGGCTGCGTCGACGCCCGCAAGCGAGACCCCGACGCGGATGACGCCGAGGCGCTCGCCCGCGATCCGGCGGATCGGTGTCGACACCTCGATGAGCGGCTCCCCACGGAGCCATGCGGCGTGACCGGAGGGGTCGCGCGCGTCGCGGAGCAGAAAGCTCTCCTGGGTCAACGTCCCCTCAGCGGTGAGCGCGGCCTCGGTCACCGGGGCTGGGACGAGGTCGGGGATGAACTGGTCGGCGGACTCGCCGGGAACGGCGGCGATGACGCGGTTGGCGCGTCGTGCGTCGTGGATCAGCAGGTAGACGACGTCGTCGCGGTCGCGGGCAATGAACTCACAGAATACGCGGAGTTGCGACCAGTTCTCGTCGTTCAGCTCGTTCTGGGCGGCGTGGGCGGCTGCGGTCGAGAGCGTGCGTGCGACCTCGAGCTTGCCGTACCGGACGGCGACGCGCTGGTCGTGGGCCCAGCGCTCGACGAGGACGCCGACGATGCTCAGCACGAGCAGCGCGGTCGCGAGGGTGAGGCGGGCGGCCAGGTTCATGCGGGCGAAGGCCTTCAACGGGTGGCCTCCACGACGAGCTCCTCGACGAAGGGGATCCACAGTGGCTCGGCGTCGGGACCGTCACACGCAGGTGGGACGGCGAGGGCGAGGGGGCCGCCGAGGCGAGCCGGGATGGGCTCACGGGCGCTCCCGTGGTGGGAGACGACGAGGTACGGGCACCGCGCGAGGTCCGCGACCGGGATGGAGCGGGGCGTAGCCGGATCCCGATGGGTGGCAGCCTTGCCGCGAACGATGACGCGACCGTCGGGTGGAAGGCCGACACCTGCCGATTGCAGCAGGTCCGGGAGGGTCACGCCGTGAACCGCGACGGGGGTGCTGGGCCAGTGCACCTTCCAGCCGACAGTCTGGCTGCGGCTGACCTGGGGGAGCATGGCAAAGGCCGCAGTGTCGAGGATCCGGTCACCGATGCGCAACGCGATACGCTCGGTGCCCACCACGACGTGGGAGACGTAGTAGGCCCAGTATCGGTCATTGTAGCGCTCGACCGTTTCGGGCGCGCTGGTGTGCGGGAATACGAGAAAAATCGGCCCGCCCTCGGCGCGCGACAGCGCCTTGCCGTCGGCCTCAATCGCGAGCAGCACATCAAAGCGCCGCAGCCCCTCGATGTCGACCGTGGACCGAAAGCCGTCGAGCGAGACGAACGTCACCTCGGAGACGTCAGGTGCGGGGCCGTGGGTTGCCAGAAGGTCGCGCACGAGAAGACCGCGAAAGTCGATGACGTGGCGGAGGTTCGTGGTCTGGGTGCTGACGGTGCGGACGTGGCTCTGGGCGAGCCGCGACACCGCCGCCCAGTCGAGGCGTGCGGGGCGGGAGACCTGCCCCGAGACCTCGAGGACGCGGCCTGTCTGTGCGGCGTCGCCATCGGGGCGGGTATGGGCGGTCTCGGCCGCTGCGTTGGCGGCGCGGGCCTCCGCGAGCAGCCGGTCGAGCTCGGCGTCCGTCGGGCCGCTTTTGCATGCGACGAGCACGAGCGCCAGGGGCAAGATGAGAAGACAGCGGCGCAAGGGCGTTCCCTTTCGCAGGGTTTCGAGGGCGTCGGGCGGCGGATTGGAGCATAGGGCGCTTTCGCGGCGAGGTCCACGTCTCTCGGTCGTGGCAGGTCGTGGCCTGTCGTGGCCATTTGAGGCCTTTCGTGGCCACGCCCACGCCCTGGCCCTCCAAACGCACTGTCATGCTTTCGGGAGACGGCCCCCCGAGCGACGCCTGCGGACGGACGTTCGGCTCGACTGGCGTGGCCAGACCGAAGGCTACTTCCGCCAGCTCCGGCGCCTGCATCGCGGACCGGCCGGCACACCACGAGGTGGCCGCGAACAGCGCGTCCGCCCGGGATCTTCCCAAGACCCCGTGAGACCTGCTAGGGACGCGCGCATGAACGCGCCCGTCCTTCAAATTTCCCCGTCCGACGCCCCGTCGACCACGCCGCGTCTCGATGTGCGCCCGGATCTGAAGGCCATGACGCGAAGCGAGCTCGGGACGTGGGTCGCCGAGGCGCTTGGCGAGCCGCGCTTCCGGGGCGACCAGATCTTTCGCTGGATCCATCTGCGCGGCGTCCGCGACTTCTCCCAGATGAGCGACCTCCCGCGCGGCCTCCGGGAGCTTCTGGACAGCGACGCGCGGCTCGGCGGGCTTGAGCTCGAGGACGTCAAGGTCGCGCGCGATGGCACCCGCAAGCTGCTGCTGCGTACAGCCCAGGGCGACCGCATCGAGTCGGTCCTCATCCCGATGGACGACCGCATCACGCAGTGCGTCTCGAGCCAGGTCGGATGCAAGATCGGCTGCGACTTCTGCCTGACCGCGCGCATGCCGCTGCGCCGTCACCTGAGTGCCAGCGAGATCGTCGACCAGGTGCTGTGGGCGAAGCGGGTGCTTGGCGATGGGGTCGAACCGCTGCCAGGTGCGACGGGCCCACAGCGCGTGTCGAACCTCGTGTACATGGGCATGGGCGAGCCCCTCGACAACTACGACAACATGCTGAAATCGCTCCGCATCATCTCGGACGACGTCGGCCTCAACCTGTCGACGCGGCGCATCACGGTCTCGACCTCGGGCGTCGTCCCGAAGCTCGAGCGCCTCGCGCAGGAGGACATCCAGCCAAACCTCGCCATCAGCCTGAACGCGAGCAGCGACGAGCAGCGCAACCGCGTCATCCCGATCAACAAGGTCTGGAACATCGGACGCCTGCTCGAGACCCTTCGGACGTTCCCGCTGCCGCCCAGGCGCCTCATCACCATCGAGTACGTGATGCTCGCGGGCTTCAACGACACGATCGACGACGCGAAGCGGGTCGCGACGCTCCTCCGCGGGCTTCGCTGCAAGGTCAACCTCATCCCGTTCAACCCATGGCCTGGCGCCAGCTATGACCGTCCGACCGCCGCCGCGGTCGACGCCTTCGGTCGCTACCTCGTCAGCCGCCACTACACCGTCACGGTCCGCTACTCGAAGGGCGACGACATTGGCGCGGCCTGCGGTCAGCTCGACGGCAAGCAGGAGCAGCCGTCCACGGTCGCGATGGCCTGAGGCGCGCGCGCTGAATGAAGCCCCATTCAGCAACCCACGGCAGCGCCTAGAGCAGCCAGAGCGCCCGGACCGAGCCGACCGGCTGAAACCCGAGCCCCTCGTAGAGGCGGACAGCGGGCAGGTTGTCTGCGTAGACCGCGAGGCACACCGACCGCACGCGGCGCAACAGCCAATGGGCCAGCTCGCCGACCCCGCGCCGGGCGAATCCGCGGCGCCGCATGGCCGGCTTCGTCCAGACACCAGCGATCTGGGCCACCTCGGCGCTCATCGCGGCGACGTCGGCCTTGAAGAGCAGCCGTCGGTCGGTGTCGCGCACAATCCAGCTGCGGCGGTCCTCGAGGCGCGTCAGCCACATCTCCCGGATGTCGAGCGGCGTCTCGCTGAAGGCGTCGCGCCCGAGCTCCTCGCGCACCATCGCGCGATCCGCGAGGATGAGCTCCTGGATGTCAACGGACTCGGACGGCGTCAGCTCGGGCGAGCGGGCCTGGGCCGAGAGCATCGCGCGGGTCGCGGCAAGCAGCAGCTGGGGCCCGCGGTCGACGAGCGTCAGCCCACCCGCACCAGGCAGCACGGTGCACGCCGCCACCCCATTGGCGGGACTCGGCGGGCGTGACGGGGTGGCGCCGAGCGACGGCCACAGCGCGTCGAGCAGCGTCTCGACGAGGTCGGCCGGACCGACGATGGCCCCGGAGGATGGCACGAGGGACGGTGGCGACGGCCGCAGGCGCTCGTTCAGGAGCAGCCGCGCGAGGGCCCGCATGCACGCCAGGTCCGCTGTCGCGCCACCATGCGACAGGTGGACGTTCCGGCCGAGCGCCACGACAAGCCCCGGGGCTGGAGCCCGGGACCCAAGACCTTCCGGGGCCCACGCAAACCAGCGCGGGCGAGCGAGCGTGGTCGGGATGGGGCGCACCTGCGCCTCGAGCGCGGCGAGGATCCATGCGTTCCGGGCAGGCTCGCGTCCGAGCCAGGGCTGCACCCACGACAGTTCGCGCGGACCGAGCTCGACGAAGCTCCCGCCCGCTGGGGGCTTGCGACGCGAGGGCACGAGGCGGGCGAACGGGTTCATCGGCGCTCCACGTTACCAGAGCGCGCCTCCCTCCGGAAGGTGGGTCGCGGCCCGAAGCCCACCTCAGGTCACCGGGAAGGACAGCGCAAATCGGGCGCCCGGCCCCGGCTCAAGCGTCAACTCGCCGCCGAGTTGGCGTGACAAGGCCTGCGCGATGGTCATGCCAAGCGAGCCAGCCCGATGCGAGTCGAGGCCCTGCGGGAGGCCCGGCCCGCCGTCGGACACCGCGAGCCGGAGGTGTCGCTCGGATTGCCGCGTCGCCGAGATGGCGATGCAGCAGCAGCCGTTCGGAGCGCGCCCGTGCTTGAAGGCGTTCGTCAACAGCTCGTTCAGGATGAGACCAGCCGGGATGGCCTGGTCGATGACGAGGTCGATGGGCTCGAGGTCGAGCGTGAGCTTCGCCTCGGGACACAGCGCGCCCGCGAGTTCATGGACGAGGGTGTCGATGTAGCGGGAGAACTCGACGTGGGAGAGATCGTCACCGCCGTAGAGCAGCTCATGGACGAGCGCCATCGACCGCACACGCAAAGCGCTCTCGCCAAGGGCCGCCCCTGCCGCTGGCTCTGCATCGTCGGCCTGCATCCCGAGCAGACTCGAGATGATCTGCAGGTTGTTCTTCACGCGATGGTGTACCTCGCGCAGCAGGACCTCGCGCTCGGCGAGCGAGGCGGAGGTCAGGGCGAGTGATGTCTCGAGCGCCTCCTCGGCCCGCTGCTGGGCGGTGGTGTCGCGGGCCGAGACGAGCGCGCCGAAGCCGTGCGCGCCGGCCATCGGGACGACGGTCGCGCGGATGTGAAACGTCCCGACCGCGGTCTCGGACCACCACGCGATCTCTGGGGAGGCTCCCCCCCCCACGCCAGCGGCCGACTCGAGCGCGGCGGCCAACTCTGGCAGCGCGCGGGCGACATTGTCCCCAGCGGCGAGCGACGGCCACCAGGCGGCCGCAAGCGCGCTCTTCAGGAGCAGCTCGCCCGTCGGCCCCGCGAGCAGCAGCGCATCCGGCGAGTGCTCGAACAGCGTGGCGAACCGCTGCTGAGCGCTCAGCTCGCGCGTCAGATCGTCGACGCGCCGTCTGGCCTCGACGAGCGCGCGCGCCTGCAGCGTCTCGTTCGTCAGGGCGCGGGCGTTGGCGACCCAGACGCGCCGCTCGGGGTTCACGTCGGCGGGCGTCAGCAGCACTTCGAGCGACGTCAGGTCCCCGGCGGCCTCCGCGATGGGCGGTCGCGCGATGCGAGGCTCCCCTGGCCGGTCCGCAGGAGGCCAAAGCGGTGGCTCGGAGGGGGGCACGGCGAGCATGGCGTCAAGGCGCGTCCCGCGCGGCAACGGCACCTCGGCGTCTGCTGGATCGCCGCGAACCATGGTCGCGAAAGCCCGGTTGTGTTCAACGAGTCCGCCGTCCACATCGAACAGCGCCAGCCCGTCACGGCTGCCGTCGACCATCGCGCGGAGGAGCGGCACGGTCTCAACCGATGCGCGTAGCTCGTATTCGAGTCGCCTGATCTCACGCCGCAGACTCCGGAGCTCGTCGGTCATTGTCAGGCGCAACCTGGACCGGGCGCGGCGGGGGCGATGGCCGTCTCAACGAAACGTCGCACCGTCTCGCGGTCCTGCAGTCCGAGGTGCACGACCCCTGTCGGAGCGAACATCGCGGGGATGCGGTCGACGTGCGCGCGCCACCAGGCCGTCAGCCGGTCGAGCTCGGCGACCTCGGCCGTGGGTTCGGTCTCGGGAAACTGCGCGAGCTCTTCCGCGAGCGCTGTCGCATCGCAAAGCGGCACGCCTTCGAGCCAGTAGCGCCGGAAGATGCGGCGCCGAAGCGTGTGCGCGAACTCGGGGGCATCGACCTCGACCGCGTTCTGCAACAGCAACGCAGGACGCGAGTTGCACCAATAAGGGGGGCGAACCACCCCGACCTCGGGCGCGCGACGCCCGACATCGGCCACCTCGAGCGCCAGCTGCTGGGCATCTGGCACGAGGTTGCCCCCCGTCATCGGAAGTTCGGGGCGGTGTTCGATCCCCACCCAGCGGACACGTGACGCCGCACCCAGCTCGCTCAGCCACTCGTTGAGCGTAAAGCAATACGGACAGTTGAAGTCCGAGAAGACCACCGTCCGACCGGTCAGGATGGGAGGCGACGGGATGGGAAGACGCATCGCGGAGGCAGGCTACCTCACAGCGCGGTGCTTGCCCAGCACCAAGGCGCAGCGCGCAGGGCGATCGAGTTCTCATTCGCCTTGACGGTGGGAGCGAAGATCGACGGAGCCGGTCTTCTGTGATCGAACGTGAGTCTTGGACCGCAGGGACAGGAGGTCAAGATGGCATGCGCGACGGAGG
>SYAK01000513.1 GCA_005788935.1 Pseudomonadota bacterium | reverse complement strand
GATGTGCTGCTCACGCGTCGAGAGCGTCAGCACGAAGCCTCGGTTGCCGCGGCTGTCGAGCGTCTCGCCAGCGAGGCGGCCCGGCATCTGGCGGACGTGCTTCTCGGTCGTCCCGAAGATCCCGAGGTGAGGGCCGCCGTTCGAGGCCGGCACACCGAGGCTCTGACCTTCGCCAGCCACGATGTCGGGACCGAAGCTGCCTGGCGGCTCGATGAGGCCGAAGGCCACCGCCTCGGAGAAGGTCGAGACCAGCATCGCCTCGTGCGCGTCACACAGCGCGCGCCCGCGGGCGAGGTCGTCAAGCGTCCCGAAGAAGGTCGGATATCCGAGGCAGACGGCCGCGGCGCCCTTCTCGAGCTCGCGCGCGACAGCGTCGAGGTCGGTCACGCCCCCGTCGGTGAAGCCCACCTCGACGTACTCGGCGCCCATCGACTCGACGAAGACGCGCGTCGTCTCGCGGTAGTGGGGGTGGATAGCGCGCGAGACGATGACCCGGTTGGACGGCTTCTTCTGCATCCGGAGCGCCATCAGCGCCGCCTCTGCGACCGACGTGGCGCCGTCGTACATGGAGGCGTTCACGACCTCCATGCCCAGCAACTCGGACACGAGCGTCTGGAACTCGAAGACGATCTGCAGGGTCCCCTGCGCGATCTCCGGCTGGTAGGGCGTGTAGGCCGTGTAGAGCTCGCCGCGGAGCAGCAGCTGCGACACCACCGACGGCGCGAAGTGACGATAGACGCCCGCGCCGAGGAACGACGCGCTGCGCCCCATCGGCGTGTTCTGCTCGGCGAGGCTCACGAGGTGGCGCTTCAGGTCGAACTCGCCGAGGCCGGCCGGCACCTCGAGCGAACGTCGGAGCTGCAGCGCCTCGGGGATCGACGCGAACAGGGCGTCGAGGCTCTCGACGCCGATGACCTTCAGCATGTGGGCCTTGTCGGCCTCGGTGTGCGGAATGTAACGCATGGGTCGGTCCTCTCGCGCCCGCTCGGCGCGCCGTGTCTCAGTGGTCGAGGGTCGCGAGCAGCGCGCTGTAGGCGGCCGCGTCGAGCAGCGCGTCGAAGGCGCCCGCGTCGTCGGCGGCGATGTCGGCGATCCAGCCGCCGCCGTAGGGGTCGCTGTTGACGGTCTCGGGGGCCGCGTCGAGCGCGTCGTTGACCGCCGCGATCTTGCCGCCGAGGGGCGCGAACAGGTCCGACACCGACTTCGGCGACTCGACGGCCCCGAAGGCCTTGCCCGTGGTGACGACCGCCCCGACCTTCGGCAGCTCGACCATGACGACGTCGCCGAGGCTTGCCTGGGCAAAGTCCGTGATGCCGACGCGAATGACGTCACCGCGCCGCTCGGCCCACTCATGCTCTGTCGTGTAGCGCAGCCCCTCGGGAATCTTCGACATCGCCTCGCTCCTCGTGCTGTCGTCTGGTCGAACGCGCGAGCCTCAGGCCGCGCGCGCCGCGCCCTAACACGGTTCACCCTGCGCGTGAAGTGATTCGTGCGTCTCGCGCGCTGCCTGCGAGACCTCGCGTCAGCGACCGCGGCGCAGGCTCGGGAGGCGCCTCGCGCCCCACATGAGCCCGATGTAGAGCGCGAGGTAGACCTCGAACGACAGGACGACGGCGGTGAAGGTCGGCAGGCGGCACCCGGGCACGAGCCCGGCCTCCGACAGCGACGCCGCAGCCACGTCCCCCGCGGGGCCCGCCCCCTGACCGGCCTCCACGCGGCAGCGGACAGTCCAGTCGCTCCGCGAACCATCGACCGTCTCTGGCTCGCCGCCGTGCGGGCACAGGACGGGCGCCGCGATGACACGGCCAGGCGGGAAGTCCGTCAGTGGCACCATGATGACCACTATCGGCAAAAAAAACACCGGCGCGAGGAACATCACCGCGCCCCCCAGCGCGTCGAAGTGATGCGATTGCGGGACGTCGAGGATGTCGAGCTTCGGGCGCGCGGACGGGTCGGCGAGCGCGGTGGCGATGGCGATGACCCGGTCGAGGAGGCGGACGGACCTCATGTGCGTCGCGCGCAGCGTGAGGGTGCCCGACACCACCTCGAGGCGCCTGACGACGCGCGAGCGGGCGAGGGCCCGTCGCACGTCCTCGCGGCACCAGGCCCGGAAGGCGTCGGGGTCGTGGGCGAAGACGCGATAGTGACGCGTGAACCACGGCTCGAGCGGGACCTCGACCATCCCCGCCGGGACCTCTGGCAGCGCGACCGCATCGGCTGTCCGCAGCCACACGTCGGGCGCGCCCTCGAGCCCGGTGACCCGCCCGCCGAGCCAGATCAAGTGACTGCGCACGACGCGCTCGCGGAAGGGCTCGAGCTGAAGCGTCAACCCGCCGATCGGCAGCGCAAGACGGAGTTCGCCAGACTCTGGCAACGCCCAGCCGTTCGCGGCGGCCTGCACGGCGAAGTCGGTGCGCGCGGACCGCGCCGACCCGCGAAGACGGACCACCACCAGCACAGCGACCACGATCGGCAGCGCGAGGACGATGATTTCCAGCATGCGTCGCATGGAATGCCAGAACCGGCGCGCGGTCAAGCGCACGCCCGGGGCGAGCGGCCGGCCTCTCTCGCGGTCACCGGGTGTCCTCACGCCAGGCTTGCCGACCCACCGACGCCGCGCTAAGTCGGGCGCGTCACCTGGAGGTCCTGCATGCGCCTGTCCCGTCTCGCCGCCCTCGCCACGCTCGCGTCCGCCCCCGTCACCGCCCGCGCCGACGAGGGCATGTGGACCTGGAATCGCCTGCCGACAGCCCAGCTCGAGTCGCGCCACGGCTTCAAGGCGGACAAGGTGTGGCTCGACCGCGCGCGGCTCTCGTCGGCCCGCCTCGCGCAGGGATGCTCCGCGAGCTTCGTCTCGGGCGAGGGGCTCGTGATGACGAACCACCACTGCGTCCACCGCTGTGTGGAAGAGCTCTCGACGCCGACCTCGGACCTCGTGAAGAGCGGCTTCCTCGCGAGAGCGCGGCCCGACGAACGCCGCTGCCCGAACCTCGAGGTCAACCAGCTGCTGTCCATCGAGGACGTGACAGCGCGCGTCGAGGCGGTCGCCACAGGCCTCGCCGACGCCGAGGCCAACACGGCGAAGAAGGCCGAGATGACGCGCCTCGAGGCGGCCTGCAACGCCAAGGGGGCCGATCTCCGCTGCGAGGTGGTGACGCTGTACAATGGTGGTATCTACGACCTCTATACGTACCAGCGCCATCAGGACGTCCGCCTCGTGTGGGCGCCCGAGCTCGCCGCGGCCTTCTTTGGCGGGGATCCCGACAACTTCATGTTTCCACGCTACAACCTCGACGCGTCCTTCCTCCGCGTCTACGCCGCGGACAAGCCACTCAAGACACCGCAGCACTTCAAGTGGGCAAAGACCCCGCTCGCAGCTGGCGACCTGACCTTCGTCAGCGGCAACCCCGGCTCGACGAGCCGCAGCAAGACCATCGCCGAGCTCGAAACCTTCCGCGACACGACGCTGATGGCGCGCCTCCTGCACCTGTCCGAGCTGCGCGGGCAGCTCGTGCAGTACGCCCGCAAGAGCCCCGAGCACGCGCGGCACTCGAAGGGGCTGCTCTTCAGCGTCGAGAACGGCCTGAAGGCCTTCAAGGGTGAGGCCGAGGCGCTCGCGTCGCCAGGCTTCCTTGCCGCGCTGAAGGCCCGTGAGGACGCGCTGCGGGCCCGCGTGGCGGCCGATCCGGCCCTCGCTGCGACGCACGGCCCTGCGTGGGACGCGGTCGCCAAGGCCTCCGCCCGAGCCCGCGAGCTGGTCACCGCGAACACCTTGCTCGAGGGCGCGCTCGGCTTCCGCAGCGACCTCTTCACCATCGCGCGCAACCTCGTCCGCGCCGCCGCCGAGCGCCCCCTCGCGGACCCCGCCCGCCTGCGCGAATACACCTCGGCCCGCCTGCCAGGCCTCGAGCAGGCCCTCTTCAGCGGGGCCCCCATCGTCCCGGAGTTCGAGATCTTCCGCCTGAGCTTCGGCCTCACGCGGCTGCGCGAGCTGCTCGGCCCCGACGACCCGACCGTCAAGGCCCTCCTCGGCGCCGAGTCTCCCGAGCAGGTCGCGACGCGCCTCGTGAGCGGCACGCGCCTCGCCGACGTGACCGAGCGACGCCGCCTCTACGCCCTCGACGCAGCGGCCCTCGCGACCGAGACCGACCCGCTGCTCGCCTTCGCGCGCGCCGTCGACGGCCCTGCGCGGGCGATCCGCAAGCAGTGGGAGGACGAGGTCGAGGGCCCGACGCGGGCCTCCCACAGCCTCATCGCGAAGGCCCGCTTCAAGCTCGACGGCACGAACACCTACCCTGACGCGACCTTCACGCCCCGCCTGTCGTTTGGCACGGTCCGCGGCTGGCGCGAGGGCGACCGCGAGGTGACGCCGTTCACCACGATCGGCGGCGCCTTCGACCGCCACACCGGGGCCGACCCGTTCGCCCTGCCCGCCTCGTGGCTCAGTGCCCGCGATCGGCTGGCCCTCGAGACGCCCTACAACTTC
>SYAK01000512.1 GCA_005788935.1 Pseudomonadota bacterium | reverse complement strand
GGCGGCCTCGAAGGCCACCGCGTCGGGGGCTGGCGCGGTCGGAACCGGCCCGAGCTCGGCCGCGAACTCTGAACGCAGGAGCCGCTCGCACGCAGCGACGATCTCGGCCTTGCTCGCGAAGTAGGTGTACAGGGACGCCGCCGTGAAGCCCGCCTCCTCGGCGATGTCGGCGAGGCGCGTCGCCTCGAAGCCGAGCCGCCCGAAGGCCGACAACGCCGCCTCGAGGATGTCACGCCGGGTCCGCTCGGCCATCTCCTGCCGCCGCCGCTCGCGAGCCGCCGCACGTGCCTCGCCGCCGCCGGGCTCCTCACCCCTTGTCTGCGCGTCCTTCGGGCTCACCATGGCGACTCGACCGGTCTGTGACGTGTTTCGGCGGGCCTCGGCGGTCGTGTCGCCGGTCCCGGAAGCGACATTAAATCCAGATTCGGACGAGTCAATGCGCTTTCGCTCGTCCGAACGCTTATTCGGCGCGAGGGCGTTCAGCCCGGGTCCAGCCACCCGACCCCGGTCAACCCACGGTCAACCTCGGAACGTTGACGATGCACCGCCGAGGGGCTATTCGCCGAGCGCCCGCGCCCGCCGCGCGCCTGCCCCTGCGCCTGAGGTTCGCCCATGCCCAAGCTCTTCGAGACCGTCTCTGGCCCGATCGACTTCCCCGCCGACGAGAAGCGCGTCCTCACGCTCTGGAAGTCTCGGGATATCTTCCGGAAGTCTCTCGCAAAGAACGTGGGCAAGCCCTCCTTCGTCTTCTACGAGGGGCCACCGACGGCCAACGGCACGCCTCATAACGGCCACGTGCTGACCCGCGTCATCAAGGACCTCTTCCCGCGCTACAAGACGATGCGCGGCTTCCACGTGCCGCGCAAGGCGGGCTGGGACACGCACGGCCTGCCCGTCGAGGTCGAGGTCGAGAAAGAGCTCGGCATCCACGGCAAGGAGGCCATCGTCAACTACGGCATCGAGGCCTTCACAAAGAAGTGCATCGAGTCCGTCTTCCGCTACACCGACGTCTGGGAGCAGCTCACCGAGCGCATCGGCTTCTGGGTGGACCTGAAAGACGCCTACGTCACCTTTCACGAGTCCTACGTCGAGTCGGTCTGGTGGGCGCTGTCCGAGCTCTACCGCAAGGGCTTGCTCTATCAGGGCCACAAGGTCGTCTGGTGGTGGCCGCAGGGCGGCACGGCGCTGTCCGCAGCCGAGGTCGGCCTCGGCTACAAGACCGTCGACGACCCGTCGGTGCTGCTGCGCTTCCCTGTCACGGACGCGGCCCTCGCTGACGGCGTCCCGACCGCGTTCCTCGCCTGGACGACGACGCCCTGGACGCTCCCGTCCAACTGCGCCCTCGCCGTCCACCCCGACGTCGACTACGCCGTCGTCGACGTCCGCGCGCCTGACGCCGCCCCCGACGGCCCGCCGCTCGAGCGCCTCATCGTCGCCACACCGCGGGTCGAGGCCATTTTTGGCGAGGGCGTCACCCCGACCCGCCTCATCAAGGGCCGCGACCTCGTCGGACAGGCCTACACCCCGCCGTTCGCCTTCGCGCGCCCCGAGGGTGGCCGCGGCTGGGAGGTCATCCCGGGCGACTTCGTCACGACCGACTCCGGCTCGGGCCTCGTCCACGTGGCCCCGGGCTATGGCGCCGACGACTTCGCCGCAGCACTGGCGAACGGCATCGGCATGCTGCAGCTGGTCGGCCCCGACGGCCGCTTCGTCCCCGCCGCGGGCGAGCTCGCCGGGCGCTTCTGCAAGGAGGCCGACCGCGACATCATCCGCGACCTCAAGCGCCGCGGCCTGCTCTTCAAGGAAGAGGTCTACCGCCACGACTACCCCTTCTGCTGGCGCGCCGACAGCGACCCGCTCATCCAGTTCGCCCGCCCCGCGTGGTTCATCCGCACGACCTCGGTGACGCCGAAGGCGCTCGCCAACAACGCGAAGATCAACTGGGTCCCCGAACACATCCGCGACGGGCGCTTTGGCGACTGGCTGAAGAACAACGTCGACTGGGCCCTCTCGCGCGAGCGCTTCTGGGGGACGCCGCTGAACCTCTGGCGCTGCGCCGCCTGCAACCACACCGAGGCGCCCGCCTCGACGGCCGCCATCCTCGCGAAGAACCCGAACGCCTTCGACCACTTCGACGCAGCGCGCGCGGCCGCCCCGACGCTGTCCGAGCACCTGCGCGTCCACAAGCCGTGGGTGGACGAGGTCACGCTGCCGTGTTCGGCCTGCGGCGGCAGCATGAAGCGCGTGCCCGAGGTCATCGACTGCTGGTTCGACTCGGGCTGCATGCCGTTCGCGCAATGGGGCTGGCCGCACCGGGGACACGCCGACTTCGACATCGCCTTCCCGGCCGACTTCATCAGCGAGGCCGTCGACCAGACGCGCGGCTGGTTCTACAGCCTGCTGATGGTCTCGACGCTGCTCTTCGGCGAGGGGGCCGACGGCGCCGAGCGCCCGCTGCCGCACCCCTTCAAGACCTGCATCGTGCTCGGCCACGTGACCGACAAGCACGGCAAGAAGGAGTCGAAGTCCAAGGGGAACTACACGCCGCCCGACAAGATCCTCGACACCGACGGCGCCGACGCGATGCGCTGGTACTTCTATGCGGCCAACCCGCCATGGAACAGCACGCGCTATAGCCCCGAGAACGTCCGCCTCGGCCAGCAGGAGTTCCTCGTCAAGCTGCGCAACGTCTATTCGTTCTTCACGATCTACGCCGACATCGACGGCTTCGACCCGCGCACTTCGCCGCGCCGCCCGGTCGCCGAGCGCGCGACACTCGACCGCTGGATGATCTCCGAGCTGCACCGCGCGCTGCGCGACGTGACGGCCTTCATGGACGACTGGAAGCTCTACGACGCGGCCCAACGCCTCATCGCACTGACCGACGCGCTGTCGAACTGGTACGTCCGCCGATCGCGCGACCGCTTCTGGGCGAAGGCCGACGCGACGGCCCCGGGCGACAAGTGGGACGCCTACCACACGCTCCACGAAGTCCTCGTCGGGATGAGCCAGATGGCCGCGCCCTTCGTGCCGTTCTTCAGCGAGGTGCTCTGGCAGAACCTCGTCCGCAACGTCGACGCGGCGGCCCCCGAGTCGGTCCATCTCAGCAGCTGGCCAGACTTTGACGCGGCCCTCATCGACGAGACCCTCGCGGTCGACATGGCGGCCGTGCGCGACCTCGTCGGCCTCGGTCTCCAGGCCCGCAACGCCAACAAACTGAAGGTCCGCCAGCCGCTCGCGAAGGTCGAGATCATCCTGGGCGACCCGCAGCTCGCCGCGCGCGTGGCCGCCTACACGGACCTCATCGCCGACGAGCTGAACGTCAAGGCGGTCGCCTTCACGCAGGACGCGACGCACGTCACCTTCCAGCTGAAGCCGAACTTCCGCGCGCTCGGTCCCATTTACGGCGCCCGCGTCCAGCTCGTGAAGCGCGCCCTCGAGGCCGTTAACCCGGCCGCGGCGCGGCAGGCCCTCGCCGACACCGGCAGCCTCGCGCTGACCCTCGAGGACGGCGAGACCGCGACGCTGTCCCAGGACCTCGTCAGCGTCAGCGTGACGCCCGCCGAGGGCTACGTCGCGGCGGCGGGCTCCTCGGGCGTCGTCATCCTCGAGACCGCCCTGACGCCAGCCCTCGTCGACGAGGGGCTCGCGCGCGAGGTGCTGTCGCGCGTCCAGGCGTGGCGCAAGCAGGCGGACCTCGGCTACACCGAGCGCATCCGGCTCACCGTCGCGGGCGACGCGGCCCTCGTCGCCGCCTGCGAGGCC
>SYAK01000511.1 GCA_005788935.1 Pseudomonadota bacterium | reverse complement strand
GGCGCGCGGCGATCTCGGCGTCGAGCTCGGGGCCGAGAAGGTCCCGCTCGCCCAGAAGCGCATCATCCGCGAGGTCAACAAGCGTCGGAAGATCGTCATCACGGCGACCCAGATGCTCGACTCGATGATCCGCAACCCGACACCGACGCGCGCCGAGACCACCGACGTCGCCAACGCCGTCCTCGACGGGACCGACGCGCTGATGCTGTCGGGGGAGACCGCAAGCGGCCGCCACCCCGTCCTCGCGGTGCAGATGATGGACCGCATCATCCGCGAGGTGGAGAGCGACTGGCTGACCCGCCCAAGCGCCGCACGCGAGTTTGCAACACTCGGTGATCATTGGGAATTTGCGGATGCCGCCGCGCGTGCGGCCGCGCTCATGTCCTTCGCGCTGCCACTGAAGGCCATCGTCGTGTTCACGCGCGACGGTCGCACCGGGCACCTGCTGTCGGAGTACCGCCCGCGGGCGCCGATCGTCGCGCTGACGGCCGACCGACACGTCGCGAGCCAGCTCGCGCTGCACTGGGGGGTCATCCCGCGCGTTGACGTGCCGCCCGAACACCTGCCCGAGAGCATTCGCGCGGCCACCGGCCTGCTGCTGCGCGAAGGCATCTGCCAGCTCGGCGACGCCTTCGCGCTCGTCGTCGGCTGGCCGGTCACCTCAGGCACGAACACCATCAAGCTGCACCGGATCTGAGGGGGCGCCTGGCGCCTCAGCCGAAGGCCTTCACGCGCGCCCGCAGCGCCTCGAGGAGGCTTGGCAGCGCCTTCTCCTGGGCCATCTGCTTCAGCGCGCTCGGCAGCGGGATCTTCGGCTGGATGCGCGCCTCGTAGGTCACGAGCGTGCGCGATGGCTGCGACGGATGCGGGACGAGCGTCCAGGCGCCCTCGTTCACCTCGTAATCTCCCGCCTCCATCTGCCAGGCGCGGCGGTAGAGCTCGCCAGCCCGCACCGTGTGGACCGCCCGCGAGGTCGCGGTCAGGTTCTTCAGCGGGAAGGGCATGTCGATCGTCACGCGACTCCGCACGACGTCTCCGGCCCGCGAGAGCTCTTCAGACTTCTTCACGCGTGGCATGAAGTCCTGGTAGCGCACACTGTCGTCAATGTGGCGCCACACCTTTTCAGGGGTCGCCTCGATCACGGCCTGCATGAAGACCCGCGGCACACCACCGCCGCCCGCGTCGGGGCGGACGATGATCTCCCCCCGCTCGAGGCGGGCGAGGGTCTGGGGGTCGGGAAGCGGCGGGGACTCGGTCGACATGGCGAGGCTCCTGAGGTCGGTGGTGCGGAGGCTGGAGGTCGGGCGAACGGAGCGGCAGCGGCGCCGACAACAGGGCTAGCGCGCGCGACGCCCGCAGACCATAATCCGCCCCATGCTGACCGCAAGCCCCGAGACGTCGCGACCGATACCTCACCGCCTCATCGTCACCCCGCTCGCGATGATGGCGCTCGGCGCCTGTGGCGACCCGACCCCGGTGCCAGCCCCCGCCGCGTCGCCTGACACGTTCGACGACGTGCGGCTGACCGACGACCTACCCGCCCCCGAGCTCGCCCCAACGTTCGCGGACGCCGACGTCGACGTGGCGCCTGCGCCAGCCGCCCCCGACGCGCCCGACGACCTCGGCGACCCCCGTCCGCCGTGGCTGTGGCCTGGCGAGGATCGGCCAGTCGCCGTCTACTACCCGCCGAACCCGCCCGCCGCTCACGAGCGGCCGCCGCTCCTCGTCCTCCTCCACGGCTTCGGCGCGAGCGGCGCCATTCAGGACGCCTACTTGGGCGTCGCGCGCGAAGCGACCGCGCTCGGCTGGGTCGTCCTGACACCCGACGGCACGAAGAACGGCGTCGGCAAGCGCTTCTGGAACGCGAGCCCGTCGTGGTGCTGCGACTTCGAACAGCGGGGCATCGATGACGTCGGCTATCTGACGGACCTCATCGACCACGCCACCACGCGCCTCGGCACCGATCCGGACCGCGTGGCCCTCCTTGGCCACTCCAACGGCGGCTACATGGCCCACCGCATGGCCTGCGCGCGGGCGCCACGCATCGCGGCCTTCGCATCCCTCGCGGGCGGGCTGCCCCTGTCGGCCGCGGACTGCGCGCCCGAGCGTCCCGTGCCCGCGCTGCACATCCACGGCACCCTCGATCCGGTGGTCTACTACCTCGGACAGGTCGGCACCTATGTCGGCGCGGAGGAGGTCGTCCGTCGCTGGGCGACCTACAATGGCTGCACCGACCCCGACCTCTCGGCCTCTGAGGACCGCCACGACTACGAGGCGACACTGCCGCTCTCGGAGACGGTCTCGCTCGCGGCGGCGGGCTGCCCGGCCCCGGCCGAGCTCTGGCGCATCACGGGCGGAGCCCACGTGCCAGCCTTCCGTGACACGTTCATGCCCGACGGGCTGGCCTGGCTCGCCGCGGCCATGCCGGGCGATCAGGGCGCGGGCGGGCCGCGGTAGGCGAAGACGACCTTGCGCTTGCCGCCGCCCGGACCCGCCTCCACGAGGACGCGGACGCTCGGAACGCCGCGGTCGGTGAGCGCCTGACGGATGACGTCGGCGCGGGCCTGCCCGAGGACGCTGTCGGCCGACGCGTCGCCGCTCGCGTCGACCTCGACGGTCACGACAAGTCGCAGCGTGTCATGCGGCAGGAGCAGCTTCGCGAGCTCGTCGAGCAGCCGCGCGGCGGCGGGCTTCAGCGTCTCGGCCCCGTCGTCGAAGTCGAACCCTCGGATGACACCCAGGAATTTTCGGGTGAGGCCCTTGGGGAGGCAGCCCCCCTCGCTCGCGACCCCGACCTCGGACGCGCAGCGGTCGAAGAGGTCGGCGACCCCGTCGCCATCCGCGTCGGGGCAGCCCTCGGTCAGCGTCGAGCCGGGCTCGTCGGGGCAGCCATCGACGTCGTCGGTGACGCCGTCCGCGTCGGCGTCGGGCAGCGGCGGCGGGCACCCCTGATGGGTCGCCAGACCCGGCTTTTCGCGGCAGCGGTCGTCGATGTCAGCCACCCCGTCGCCGTCGCGGTCGGCGCACCCCTTCATGCGCTGCGGGCCAGGCTCCATCATGCAGCGGTCGTCGCGGTCGACGATGCCGTCCCGATCGACGTCGGGGCAACCGAGACCGACCCCATCCTTCAGCAGCGCCGCACTCCGCACGCCCGCCTCGGAGGGGCACGCGTCAGCCGCATCGAGCACGCCGTCACCGTCACCGTCGCGCACGACCTCGGCCGCACCCGCGACGATGAGGTCCATGCCCGCCATCAGGAACAGGACCGGGGCGAGGCCAGCCCCCTTCGGATCCGTCAGCAGGACGCGCGCCTCCGCGCGAAGCCCGAGGTGTTCATCGAGCGCCCCGCGCAGCCCGAGACCGGCGTGGAAATCCCAGTCGGTGTCGGAGCCGACAGACCCCGAGACGGTCTGGAAGGCCCCGAGACCCGCCGACAGGAAGGGCTCCCACGCGCCGTGGAGGGGGGTCAGGAGCGCGCCGACGCTGCCGTGCAACGCGAGCCCGCCGACCTCGCGTGTCCGAGCCGGCAGCGTGCCTGACACGGTCAGGAGCCCGAGATCGGCCTCGACAGCGAGCCAGCGCCAGAGCTGCAGGCCGCCGCGGACGACGAGCGCGCCGCCTGGCCCGAGATCCACACCCTGATCCGGGACGCGGTACAGGTCCCAGCTGCCGAGGTTCACGTGGGCGCCAAGCGAGGCACCGACGTGCGCGCTGCCGACCGGAGGCGGCCCTGCCCCGCGGGCGAGGCCGGTCACAACGAGCACGGGCACGACCGCGACCGAGGCGGCCACGCGGAGGCTTCGGCGGAGGTCGGGCTTCATGGCGTCAGGCTCCTCGGACGACAGCGCCGCAGCAGATGTGGCCAGCGCGCGGGGGCGGACCGAGCCGCCCGCGCCGCCGACCACCCTCAGGGCTGCAGCAGCTTGAACTCGATGCGGCGGTTCTTGGCGCG
>SYAK01000047.1 GCA_005788935.1 Pseudomonadota bacterium | reverse complement strand
GGGTCGACACCGGGCTGCCCGCCGACCGCCCCGTCTTCCTCTTCGGGCCCGTCCCGCAGCTGTACGACGCGCTGACGCACGCCCGTGGTCGGCCGCCTGTCCCGATCCTCGACACCCTGCACGTCAGCTGCTGGCGCTTCGACCCCTGACCTTCGGGTCGGCTTGTCAGAATGGCAGCTGTGTCAAAAAGGCAAATACATGATCTGAAACGACTGTCACAGTGCGCGCCGCTGAAGTGCGCGACCGAGGGCGCGCGCCGCCCGAAGGTCAGGGTGCCCGATCGACCCCGACGCGACCCCGACCGACCCGCCCCGTGCCTCAGCGCCCAAGACGCCCCCGTTGCAGCCACTCGGCCTCGTCCTGCCAGAAGACAGGGGGCACGCGCGGGCCGTCGGGCCCGTCGGAGAGGACGCCGTCGAAGAGCCCGAGCAGGGCCTGCAGGCTGCTCGGGGCGGCGCCCGACACGGTCACGTCGCGCAGCGTTGCGGTGGCGGGCAGGGCGGCGGTCGAGAGGCGCCCGACGAGGGCCTCGGAACAGTTCGCCCAGAGGTTCGCGTGGAGCCGCATCGGCAGGTTCGGGATGGGCGTCGGGCGGCCCGCGCGGCGGCGATGGACGAGGCGGCCGTCGACGAGCCAGCGCACCTCGTCGACGTCCCACTCGAGGGCGTAGCGGTGGAAGTCGCGTGATGCGTCGAAGCCGAGGTCGATCAGCACCGGCGTCCCCGCAAAACCATGATTGTACGTGTCTCCTGCGATGCCCGGGTTGGCGTAGACGTTCGCGAGCAGCTTCGTCGGGTCGCGGCCGAGGAGCTCCACGTCGATCTCCTGCCAGGGATCGCGACGGTGCAGAAAGAAGGCCGTGATGAGGCCGTCGCCGCGGGCGGCCTTCAGCGTCACCTCGAACCGTCCGTACAGATGGTCACCGTGGGTCGCGATCGCCCCCGCCGTGAGGGCGCGATCGGCCGTCGCCTGGGCCCGCAGCGTCAGCGCGAGGCTTGCGCCGTCGGCGGCTGGGGCGACGTTGTCGGGGACGAAGCGGGCCAGGTTGCAGTCGAATGTCGAGGCGAGGCGCTCCCAGCGACCGAGGTCGATCGGGGCCAGTGGGTCGGTCCAGGCGGGTGTGAAGGCGCTCCGCGGGCGGGACCAGCGCTCGCCCTCGGGCGGCGCTGGCGTCTCGCAGTAGCCCGGGATGCGCTCGGGTCGGACGATCCACGGGTCGCTGTCGTGGGGGAGGGGTGCGCACGGGGCGGGCGCGACCGTGAGGCGCGAGGCGCGGCTCCAGCCGAAGAGGCCGACGAGGGCCGCGAGGAGGGCGAGCCAGAGGATGAGGCCGCGGGGCCTCGCGGGGTGTGGAAGCGCCATGCGGAGAACCCTCCCGAGGCGGGGGCCGAAGGCTGGCAGGCGCCAGCTCGCGGGGATGTCGATGACCGGGGTGAGCGCGTCACGGGTGGCGGCGGTGGTGTCGGTCGCGCCCCCGTCCGGTGCGACGGGGCGCCACGCCGCCGCTGGCGTGGCGCCGCCTGATTCGCCCGCAAGCGCCAGGACAGGCGCGGACGCATCGACCGCCGTGGCCATCTCGGCGTCCGCGCGGGCGGGTGGGGCGGTCGCCACGTCGGTCGACGCGCGCGCCACGGCCTGCCACTGATGGCGGCCCGCGAGCCAGTCGCCGAGCCCGAGCAGCGCGCCCGCGACGTCGAGCATGAAGGCGAGCGGCCAGGTCAGCGTCACGACGAGCGCGGTCATCGGCGTCAGCTGCCTGAAGCCCGCGAGCCCCACGAGGAGCAGGGCCAGCGGGGTCGCGAGTGCGAGCAGCCCGAGCGTCAGGGCCGGCTCGGGCCAGGGTGGCGAGAGGCGGACGCTGTCGCCGAGCAGTCCCGAGACCGCCGCGTTGACAGCGAGCACGCCCGTCGGGGCGAACCACGCCCAGAGGATCGCCACCTCGGACGCCCGCGTGCGCCAGCCGCCGATACGCTGCGTCCGGGACACCGCCGTCGCCGCCAGGAGCCCGACGCCAGCCCCGAGTGCGGTCGCGGCCGCTGGCAGCGCGTGGGCGACCATCCCGCCGAGCAGCAGGTGGAGCAGGAGGACCGCAGCGGCGGTCAGGTAATGCAATCCGTGAAACACGAGCTGAACCCGGTCGCGCCAGCGCAGCGGCGCTCGCCAAAGGCCTGCGGCGTGCCGCAGGAAGGCCTCGGTGTGGCCGTGGGCCCAGCGCCGACGGCGCGCGAGGAAGCTGTACAGATCGGGCGAGACCTCTTCGTCCGACCCGCCGACAGGCTCATGGGCGACACGGACCCCGCTCAGGAAGAGGCGGTACGAGAGGTCGGTATCTTCCGTCAAGCATGGACGTAGCGGGAGACGCATCAGCAGCGCCGTCTCGGCCACGAAGGTCGTCCCGGTGACGAACGTCGACAGATCATGTTGTGCAAAGACCGTATTGAATACCTCGCAGCCGACGTGCTGGTGGAGCGAGTCCCACAGCGCGCAGAGCCCGCCCGCCGACATCCCGTGGCGTCGGCCCTGAACGACTGGGGCCTGCGTGGTCTGCATGCGGTGCGTCGCGCGGCGGAGCCAGTCGGCGTGGGCCTGGTGGTCGCAGTCGAGGACCGCCACGCAGGGCGTGGTCACGCGCCCAAGGGCCCAGTTGAGCTTGTCGGCCTTGGCGCCGCGTCCCGTGAAGCCGACGGTCAGGCTGCGCGGCCCCGCGTGCCCGCCATGACCCGCGTAGAGGAGGGCCGTGTCGCCATCAGACGTCGTCGCGCCGCCGGTACGGGGGAAGGCCGACACGAGCAGCGGCCACGACGTGTCCGACCGATCCGCGAAGAGCAGCACGACGTGCACCGCCTGCGCCGTGTCCTGATCGAACAGCGAGCGGACCACGCGCAGCGCCATCGCCCCCTCGTCGCGCGCTGGCACGAGGACCGTGACGCCGCTCGCGCCTTCATCGGACGCCGCTTCCGGGTCGCGCGTCCGGCCCCAGAGCCGCCCCACGAGGAACGACAGCGCGGCCGCCCCGAGCCCCGCGGCGTACAGCGCGAGCGCGAGCGTCAACGCGACGGACAGCGCGACAGCGATCTCCATGCGGCGCGACCTCGCACGGCCCGCGTTTCGCGGCAAGCCTCCGTGGTCGAAGGTGCACGTCGGTGCGTCGCTGGTCTGGCGCCTTCGGGCCCGACACGACCCCGTCGCGGGGGCTGTGGCCCGAGGGACACGTCTTCACGGCGGACGAGGCGCCGGGTCCCTCCGGCAGGTCCCGAGGCGTGCGCGCCGGACGGTCGGCCCGACGGTCGAGCGGACCCGGCTCGGCGCCATGCGGCGACGTCAGCCGCGCCCGGCCGCCCCCGTGAACACCCGACCCAGCCCGTCACCCACGCTGACGGCCCGCCCGGTCGCCGCGAGGTGTCGCAGGATGTGGAACACGTCGCGCGGGTCCGACCCGCCACAGGTCGCCGCGAGCTCGTCGGCTGTGCCGCGTCCACCGTCGGCGAGGCGCGCGAGCAGCGACGCCTGCAGCTTCAACAGCTGGCCAGCCGCGACCTTGCCCGCCTCGACACCGGGCTGATGGTAGGCGTTGACGTCGATGAGGCTCGCGTAGATCGAGACCGCCCGCTCGTAGAGCGCGACGAGCGCCCCGACCGCGGGCGCATCGAGCCGCTCGAAGGTCAGCGTCAGCGACGGCCGCCCCATGTCGGACAGCGCCGTCCGCGTCCCCGCCAGAAACCCCGACAGGTAGTCCCCGATGCGCTCGCCAGGCTTCACGTCGAGGCCCGCCGACCCGCGCGCGTCGCCGTCATCAAGGACCTCGATGAACGTCGCGAAGAAGTCGCTGCGCCCCTCGCGCAGCTGCTGGACGTAGGCGTGCTGGTCGGTTGAGCCCTTGTTGCCGTAGACCGTCAACCCCTGCAGCACCTCGCGGCCCTGCCGATCGAGCCGCTTGCCGAGGGACTCCATGACGAGTTGCTGGAGATAGCGCGACAGGAGCAGCAGCCGGTCCTTGTAGGGCAGCATCACCATCGCCCGCTCGCCGCGCCCGCGGCCCGCTCCGAACCACGCCAGCGCCAGCAGCGCGGCCGGGTTGTCGGCCGCGTTCGGCACCCGCGTCAGCGCGTCCATGGCACCTGCCCCCGCGAGCAGCCCATCGATGTCGACGCCCGCGAGCGCGCACGGCAAGAGCCCGACCGCCCCCGTCACCGAGGTCCGCCCGCCGACCCAGTCCCACATCGGGAAGCGCGCCCGCCAGCCCGACGCGAGGCGATGCAGGAAGCTCCCCTCCATCGTGATGGCGACCGCGTGCCGCGTGAAATCAAGCCCGGCCCCCTCATAGGCCTTTTGAACTGCAATCATCCCGTTGAAGGTCTCGGGCGTCGTCCCCGACTTCGAGATGACCGCGACGAGCGTCCGCCCGAGCGGCGCCGCGCGCGCGATGACGCGATCCAGCCCATCGGGGTCGGTATTGTCCGCAAAAAGCACCGTCAGGCCACGGGTGCGGTCGCCGAGCGCGTCGGCGAGAAAGTCCGGGCCGAGGGCCGACCCGCCGATGCCGACGACGAGCAGCCTGTCGAACGCCTTGGCTTCGAGGGTCTCGGCCGCAAACTTTCGAATGCCGCGAAGCGCCGCCTCGATCTCCGCACCGAGCCCGCGCGGCGCGAGATGTGGCGCCCGCAGCCAGTAGTGGCCGACCATGCGCCCCTCATCCAGATTCGCCACCTCGCCCGCCTCGAGGGCTGCCAGATCCGCAAACGCCCGCCCGAGCTCGGGGGCCAACCGCGCGTCGAGCTCCAGGTCGAGCCCCATCCAGCGCAGGTCCAGAGACACCCGCGCGCGCAGGGCGTGGATCGTCTTCTCCCAGTAGGTCGGCAGCGTCATCGCGGTCTCCTCCGAAGCCGTCATCTCGCGTGCCGCCAGCCAGAGGATCCCGTCGCGGGATCCCTCGCTGCGGCTGCACGCCGCGATGATGCACGAGGGCCCCGCCCTCCGCCAGCCCCGAGCCTCGGCCTGCGAGGCCCGCTGGCCACGCGACCCTGCCGCACCGTCGCACCGCGCCGAGTCGGGCAGGGAAATCGCAGGGGCTTTGTTTCACCGTTCGGGTGACCATGGTAGAACATGCGTGGTGTCGTGACCCCACGACCCCCACACCCGCCCCCGGACGCTCAGGCGCCCCCTCCCGTCATCTCCCAGGTCCCCCCAGAACCGTCACCCCGAGGCAAGGACATCCATGGGCTCTCTCGTCACCCGCATCGCCGACCTTCAGGACCGCAAGCTCTATCAGGACCTCAACTGGACGGGCACCTTCGAGGATTACCTCGAGCTCGTGCGTCAGACCCCCGAGGTCACCCGCACCGCCTGGCAGCGTCTCTACGACATGATCGCGAGCCACGGCTTCACCGAGTACACCGACTCGAAGAAGCGCGTCGCGCACTACACCTTCTTTGATGACCCGGCGAACCGCGGCCGCGACGCCATCTTCGGCCTCGACGTCACGCTCATGAAGCTCGTGAACGTCATCAAGTCCGCGGCCTTCGGCTTCGGCACGGAGAAGCGCGTCATCCTGCTGCACGGCCCCGTCGGCTCGTCGAAGTCGACGATCGCCCGCCTCATCAAGCACGGCCTCGAGGAATATACCCGCACCCCAGCGGGCGCCATCTACACCTTCGATTGGAACATGGGCGACCCCGGCCGCGACGCGACGTGGGTGCCGTGCCCGATGAACGAGGACCCGCTCCACCTCATCCCGCTCGAGTGGCGCGCCCGCGCCATCCGCGAGCTCGGCCTCGACGAGCGCTGCCGCGACTATCCGGTGCCGGTCAAGGGCGAGCTCAACCCGGCCTGCAAGTTCCGCTACAACCAGCTGATGCGGCGCTATGACGGCGACTGGTCGAAGGTCATGCAGCACATCCGCGTCCGCCGCTTCGTCTTCTCGGAGCAGGATCGTATCGGTATCGGCACCTTCCAGCCGAAGGACGAGAAGAACCAGGACTCGACCGAGCTGACCGGCGACATCAACTACCGCCTCATCGCCGAGTACGGCTCCGACTCGGACCCGCGCGCCTTCAACTTCGACGGCGAGTTCTGCGTCGCCAACCGCGGCGTCATCGAGTTCGTCGAGATGCTGAAGCTCGACGTCGCCTTCCTCTACGACCTCCTCGGCGCGACCCAGGAGCACAAGATCAAGCCGAAGAAGTTCCCGCAGACCGACATCGACGAGGTCATCATCGGCCACACCAACGAGGCTGAGTACCAGCGCCTGCTCTCCAATGAATTCATGGAGGCGCTGCGCGACCGTACGGTGAAGATCGACGTCCCGTACATCACGAAGGTGTCGGAAGAGATCAAGATCTACGAGAAGGACTTCGGCAACCGCTCGGACCGCGTCCGAGGGATCCACGTCGCCCCGCACACCCTCGAGGTGGCGGCCATGTGGGCGGTCATGTCGCGCCTCGAGGCCCCGAAGAAGCACGATCTCTCGGTGCTGCAGAAGATGAAGCTCTACGACGGAAAGTCGCTGCCTGGCTACACGCCCGACAACGTGAAGGAACTCCGAAAGGAGACGAACCGGGAGGGTCTCGAGGGCATCTCGCCGCGCTACGTGCAGGACAAGATCTCGAACGCCCTCGCGAGCGAGAAGGGCGGCCGCTACATCAACCCCTTCATCGTCATGAACGAGCTTGAATCTGGCCTCCGCCACCACTCGCTCATCACCAACGACGAGCTGAAGGGCCGCTTCAACGCGCTGCTGCTCGACGTGAAGCGCGAATATGACGACATCGTCAAGAACGAGGTGCAGCGCGCCATCTCGGCCGACGAGGACGGCATCGCGCGGCTGTGCGCCAATTACATCGACAACGTCAAGGCCTACACCCAGAAGGAGCGCGTCAAGAACCGCTTCACGGGCCAGGATGAAGAGCCCGACGAGCGGCTCATGCGGTCCATCGAGGAGAAGATCGACATCTCCGAGGCCCGCAAGGACGACTTCCGCCGCGAAATCATGAACTATATCGGTGCCCTCGCAATCGATGGCAAGCAGTTCGACTATCGCACGAACCCGCGCCTCCACAAGGCGCTCGAGGCCAAACTCTTCGACGACCAGAAGGACACCATCAAGCTTTCGACGCTCGTCAGCAACGTGGTGGACCGCGAGACGCAGGAGAAGATCGACATCGTCAAGAAGCGCCTCATCCAGAACTACGGCTACAATGACGAGTCCGCGACCGACGTGCTGAACTACGTCGCCTCGATCTTCGCTCGCGGCGAGACGAAAGAGAAGCGCTGAATCCTCGCGAGACGCGGCGGCTGGCCGTCTACGCCAGCCCGCCGCTCGCCCGTCCCCCGACCCTCGACTGGAGTGCGCCTCGCATGGAACGCATCGACTCGGACCGGACCCGCTTCAACGAGATCGTCCGCGGGAAGATCCGGAAGAACCTGAAGAAATACATCAGCTCCGGCGAGCTCATCGGCAAGCAGGGCAAGGACCTCGTGTCGATCCCGGTGCCGCAGGTCGATCTGCCGCGCTTCAAGTTCGGGCAGCGCGACAACGGCGGGCTCGGGCAAGGCGACGGGCAGCCAGGCGACCCGGTGAAGGGCGACAGCGAGGGTGAAGGGGGCGAGGGGAAGCAGGCGGGGGACTCGCCGGGCGAGCATGGGCTCGAGGTCGAGCTGACGCTCGACGAGCTCGCGCTGATCCTCGGTCAGGAGCTCGAGCTTCCGCATATCGAGCCCAAGGGCAAGAAGAAATTCGAGGCACATGATCGGAAATATACCGGCATTCGCCCGGTCGGTCCGAATTCCCTGCGCAACTTCAAGCGAACCTTCCAGCAGGCCCTGAAACGCCAAATCGTGGCGGGCACCTATGATCCGAAGAACCCGATCATCGTGCCGATTCGCGAGGACATGCGATATCGCTCCTTCAAGGAGGACATCCGCCCGCACCACAACGCCGTCATTATCTACATGATGGACGTGTCGGGCTCGATGGGCGACGATCAGAAGGAAATCGTTCGCATCGAGAGCTTCTGGATCGATACGTGGCTGCGCAGCCAGTACAAGGGCATCGAGTCGCGCTACATCATCCACGACGCCTCGGCCCGCGAGGTCGACCGCGACACCTTCTTTCGGACGCGCGAGTCGGGCGGCACGATGATCTCGTCGGCCTACCGAAAGTGCCTTGAGATCATGGAGAAAGACTACCCGAGCGGCGAGTGGAACATCTATCCGTTCCATTTCTCCGACGGCGACAACTGGTCGGCGGACGACACGAACCAGTGCATGCGCCTTATCCGCGAGCAAATCATCCCGCGCGTCAACGTCTTCTGCTACGGGCAGGTTGAGAGTCCCTATGGTTCCGGACAGTTCATCAAGGACCTCCGCGCGAACTTCAAGGACCACGACGCCGTCATCACCAGCGACATCCGCAACAAGGACGCCATCTCCCGGTCCATCAAGGACTTTCTCGGGAAGGGGAAGTGACCAGACATGACCATGCCGCTGCCGCTGCCGCCCGAGGTCCGTGACCTCGCGATTTCCATCGAGAAGACCGCCCGCTCGGTCGGCCTCGATTTCTTTCCGGTCTTTTTCGAGATGGTGACCTACGAGCAGATGAACATGCTCGCGGCCTACGACGGCTTCCCGATCCGCTACCGGCACTGGAAATGGGGCGCCGAGTACGAGCGGATCTCGAAGTCATACACCTACGGGCTGTCGAAGATCTACGAGCTCGTCATCAACACGAACCCCTGCTACGCGTACCTGCTCGAGCCGAACTCGGTGCTCGAGCACAAGCTGGTCATCGCACACGTCTTTGCTCATTGCGATTTCTTCAAGAATAACGCATGGTTCTCGAAGACTGACCGCAAGATGCTCGACCAGATGGCGAACCACGCGTCGAAAATCGCGCGCATCGCCGAGACCGTGGGTCAGGAGCGGGTCGAGAGCTTCATCGACGTCATTCTGACGATCGACAACCTCATCGACCCGTACGCGCCGCACATTGTCCGCAAGCGCGAACAGGACGAGGAGGCGCTCGCGGCCTCGCTCGAGCCCACGCGGTTGCCCGCCCGGTCCTACATGGACCGCTACATCAACCCGACCGAGGAGATCGAGAAGCGCCGTGACGAGCTGCGCAAGAAGCACGAAGAACAGCGGAAGAAGCTGCCATCCGAGCCCGAGCGCGACGTGATGCACTTCCTGCTCGAGTACGCGCCGCTCGAGCGCTGGCAGCAGCAGATCCTCGCGATGCTGCGCGACGAGAGTTATTATTTCGTGCCGCAGCGCATGACGAAGATCATGAACGAGGGCTGGGCCTCCTACTGGCACTCCAAGATCCTGACCGAGCATGGGGTGTGCGACGACAGCGACATTGTCGACTTCTGCACGGTGCACTCGGCCACGATGGCGATGTCGCCGACAAGCCTCAACCCCTACAAGATCGGGCTCGAGCTCTATCGCGACATCGAGGACCGCTGGAACCGCGGGCGCTTCGGCCTCGAATATGAGCGCTGCGAGAACATGGAGGAGAAGCTCCACTGGGACAAGCAGCTCGGCCTTGGCCGCGAGAAGATCTTCTCGGTCCGCAAGATCTACAATGATCTCATGTTCGTGGACGAGTTCCTGACGCCCGACTTCGCCGAGCGCCTGAAGCTCTTCAGCTACAACTTCAACCGCAAGCACGAGCGCTGGGAGATCAAGACGCGCGAGTTCGAGCAGGTGAAGACGATGCTCATGAAACAGCTGACGAATTTCGGGCAACCGGTCATCTGCGTCGAGGACGCCAATTACAAGAACCGCGGCGAACTGCTGCTCTGGCACAAGGCGGACGGACAGGACCTCAAGGTCGATTACGCCCGCGAGACGCTCGCGAACATGGTGTCGCTGTGGTCACGCCCGGTGCACATCCGGACGACCTCCGAAGGCAAGAGCGTCGTGTGGAGCCACGACGGCTCACGCTTCGACGAGACCCGCGCCTGAGGCCGCGTGCAGGCACCCGAGGCCTCCATCATCCTGCCAGCCTTCCGCGACGGCCCCCTCGTCGCGGAGGCGCTGGTCGACGTCCGGGCGCAGGTCGGCGTCAACTGGGAGTGTGTGCTGGTCCTCGACGGGGCCGACGCGCCGACCCGCGAGGCCGCCGCGAGGGCTATCGACGGTGACCCACGCGTCCGCATCCTCGACCTGCCCCACGGCGGGCTCGTGTCGGCGCTCAACGCCGGCGTCGCCGCCGCGCGCGCTCCGATCCTCGTGCGCTTCGACGCCGACGACCGCATGACGCCCGACCGCGTCGCGTCCCAGGTCGCCTTCCTGAACGCCCACCGGAACGTCGCGGTGGTCTCGAGCCACGTGACCTACGCCGCCCTCGACGCGACCACCGACGGACGCGGCATGCAGCGCCACGTCGCCTGGCTCAACACGCTCTGCACCCACGACGACCTCGCCGCGATGCGCTTCGTCGACGCGCCTGTCGCCCACCCCGCGGTGGCGATGCGCCGCGAGCGGGTCCTCGCAGACCTCGGAGGCGCTGCAGACGCCGGCCTCTACCGCGACGGCGACTTCGCCGAGGACCACGACCTCTGGCTCCGCCTCTTCGCAGCCCGCGCCCGCTTCGGCGTCGTCCCGCGCCCGCTCGTCACGTGGCGCGACCGCCCCGGGCGGCTCACGCGGGCCGACCTGCGCTACCGCGACGACCGACGGAAGCGGCTCGTCCACGCCCACCTCGTGGACGGCCCCCTCGCGAGCGGGCGGCCGATCCGCGTCTGGGGCGCGGGCGACTTCGGGCGACGCCACGTCCGGGGGCTCCGCGAGGCGGCCACAGCACGCGGCCGCCCCCTCGACCTGCGAGGCTTCCTCGACATCGACCCGGCCAAGGTCGGACGCATTCTTCAGGGCAACTTGCGCGTATTCAACTCCGCAACGCTCGGCCCGCCCGACGGTGGCCTGACGCTCGTCGCGGTCGCCGCGGCTGGCGCCCGCCCGATCATCGAGGCGGCCCTCGCCGCGCGCGGCCACCTCCGCGAGCGCGACTACCTGCTGCTGCAATGACGCGCCGCCTGCCTCGGCCTGACCGTCCAGGACGTTCGAGGATCCTCCGCGCAGTGCTGCGGCCCCGGAAGCTCTCGGGCGAGCCCGGCGCGGCCGGTGGATGCAGACCGGTCAAGACCGGCGCGGGGGGATTGAGAGCACCCCACAGGCGTGCTAGGCGGACGGCGATGGCGGATTTGGGACCGGAGCGGCCGGAGCATCGCGCGGGGCTCCTCCCGGGCGTCGTGGCGTTCTACGCGGTCATGGCGCTTGGCGCCTGGGGACTCGCGGCCGCGTTCGACGTCGACCTGAGGGCGGTCACCCTCGGCGGGCCAGAGGCTCTGCCAGCACCGCTCGCCGCTGTCGCGGGGGCCGCATCGGGACTGCTCCTCGTCCTGCTCTCGCGCCCGCTGCTCCACACCCGCGCGATGGCTGCCTTTCGGGACGAGGTCCGCGCGGCCCTCGGACGACCGGGGCCGGTCGCGGTCGGGGTGCTCGCGGCCGCCTCCGCCCTTGGCGAGGAGCTTCTGTTCCGCGGCACGCTCCACGCCCTGATCGGCCTGTGGCCGACCGTCCTCATCTTCGGGCTGCTCCACGGCGGCGGCGTCCCGCGGCTGCTCGGCTGGACCCTCTTCGCGCTCGGTGCGGGCGTCGGCCTCGGGCTCCTCGCGACCTGGTCTGGCTCGCTGCTCGCGCCGATCGTCATGCACTTCACCGTGAACCACTTCAACATCACGGCCCTGACCGCCAGCGGCAGCGAGGCCCGCCCGTGATCCCCGCGCTCGTCGCCGAGGCCTCGCATGACGGCTGGCGCTACGCGGCCTGGATCGCCTTCGATCTGCGGCTCCTGCTCATCGTCGTCGCGCTCGCGGCCCTCATCGCCATCGGCGCGGCCGCTCTGACGGTGCGCTCGGGCCGGGCTCGGGACTACGCGAGCGTCTTCACGCTCGTGACGCTCGTCGCGATCGCCGCCCTCTCGCAGCTCTTCGACGCCTGCCTGACGCAGCCCGCCCTCGTCGTCGAGAGCGTCTTCCCCTTCCCGTGAGCCTGGTCTGCGAGGCCGCCCCGCGAGGCGCCCGCCCTGGATAACGTGAAGGACGCGTAGCCGTCACTCTACGCGCCCTTTCGAGTCCCCGCGTTGCCGCGGAAACCCTCCGGCTGGAGGTCACCTGAGGCGACCTCGAGCACGGAAACGACTGTGTCACGCCAGCGGTGGTGCGACCGGCGCGGTCTCGGTCGAGGCGCTCAATCCGCGCCCCCCGTCGACATCGCGAACCTAGGCCCGTGGGCGTCCGACCGCAAGTCACGTGTCGTCAGAGGGTTGTCAGCGCCCCGTCGCAGCGGGACGCCGCTCGACCCGCACCTCGAAGGCACCCGGCGCTGTCGCAGGCTGCTCAGGCCGTGCCACGGGCCCCGCTGGCGCGGCCGCATCGCCGTCAGCCACCTGCCCGACACAGCCTGCCGCGCGCAGGCCGACCTCATCCCAGGCCCCGAGCAACAGCGCCAGCACCCCGCCAAGAACCAGCAACTGCACGACAGCGCCTCGTCCCGCGCGCGGGCCGCCATCGCGCGCCCGAGCCAGACGCCGCTCCCGTCCCCGCCCCGTCACGCCAGCGCTCCAGAGACCTCTGACCCCCGACGTCTCACTCGCCCTCCGCGCCACCCTCGGCGGCCACGGGCGCCTTCACCTTCGTCGTCTTGAACTTCGTGACGTAGAGCATGTCGCCCTCGAACGGCGTCTCGCCCTCGAGTTCCGTCCGGTAGACGACCGCAAGATGCCGCCCGTCCTGATCCCAGACGAGCTGCTTCTGGAAGGCTTTCGCGATGTTCCCCTTGGCGTCCTGCATCACCTCGAAGCTGTCGTACTTCGTCGCGCGCTCACCGTTGAGGCCCATGATCACGAACTTGTCCTTCTTCTGCCCCGTCATCACCATGATGTTCTCTTTCCGCGGGTTGACCGCCTCGACGATCGGCGCCTGCGTCAACTTCCACGACTTCACCAGCTTCTTGAGGGCCTTCACCTCTTCATCATGGCCATTCGCGGTCATCACCGCGTTCTTGCCCTCGACGATCGCGCCCGTCTCGGTGTCGCGCACCTGAAACACCGTCGCGGGCGAGCTCGCGTTGCGCACCTTCAGCAGGTACTGCGAGCTGTCTTCGTTCCACAGCAGGAACTCGATGTCCTCCTGACGCGTCTGGGCGGGATCGGGCGGATCCTCCGCGAGCGCGCGTCCACCCATCGCGAGCACCACCCACACGCCGAGCCCAAGTCGCCACATCGCCCCACTCCTCGCTGCAAGGTACCCCGCGACAACCGCGTCGGGCGCGCCACGCTTCCCCGACAAACGCTTCAGAGCGTCACGGTCTGGCTGAAGGTCTGCGCCGAGTCCCCCGCCGGGAAGACCGCCTGCCGCAGGATCCCGAGCACGCAATCGCGCTTCTGGATGTCATTCGTCCCCGTCACTTGCGGGTCGATCACCTTGCCATGGATCGTGACCGTGAAGATCGCCCGGACCTTCTCCTGATTCTCGGTGCTGCAGCGCTTGAACTGGCCGAGCTTGCTCGCAAACGCCGCCGCGACCTTCTTCCCCTGCTCGGCCGTCGTGGCGCTCTTGCGCTCGGCGGCCGCCGCTTCGGCCTTCCGCGCGGCCTCGTTGCTGTCGAAGCCGAGCGCCACCTCACTCTTGCCGAACTGGTCGGCCTCGGCGGCCAGGCTTCGGATCCGCGCGGCCCGCGCCTCGACCGAATCGAGCCCGGCTGCACCCGACGACGGCACGGCCGTCGGACCCTCGCCAAGGCCGAGGTCCGGATTGCCCGCGACCTGATCGTCGCCGATGTCGTACGCGCGCGGCTTCTTCCGTCCACCGGTCGCGGCGCGCCCGCCCGCAGCCGAGCCCTTCCCCGCGGCCTCCGCGTTGGACCCGGCCTCGCCCTCGGCCACGGTCACCGCCTTCTTCGGCACCTCGTAGGTCGCGCGGGTGTACTCGTCGTCGCCGTCCGCGCCCGTCCCGCGACCGCCCGTGAAATACTCGCGCGCTGGCGTGAAGATCGCCGCGAGCGCGGCGAGCCCGACAACACCCCCCGCCACGAGCGCGATGCTGATGAAGCGCTTGCGCTTGTGGCGCTCAAGACGCGCCACGACCGAAAACTCCTGCCGCAGCGCCTGCATCTCGTGCTGCGACGGATGCCGAACCCGCAGCGGTGAGGCGTTCGCGAACAGCCCGCCCGCCTCCGCATCGTCCTGATCGTGACCCTGGGCCGCGTGAGGGCTCGTGCTCTCTGGCGGACTCGCGGCGAAGAAGTCGTCCTCGACGTCGAGCGCCTCCGCCTCGCTCGAGGCCGCCGCCTCGCGCTCCGGGACTGCCTGACTC
>SYAK01000510.1 GCA_005788935.1 Pseudomonadota bacterium | reverse complement strand
GGGCGGTCCGCGTTCAGGCCGCGCGCCGCGCCTACCGCCCGTTGACGACGCGTCGCGCGGCCTATCGGCCCTACCGCCCCCGTCCGGTCTACGTGGCGCCTTACCGCCCGGGCTATGGCTACGCTCGCCCGATGGGAAGCGGTGTTGCAGGGGTTCCCGGGGTCTCGTGGCTGAGCCTCGGTGGCCAGGTGGCCTCGGCTCCGAATGCCGGCGGCGCCGCCGCGACCTCGGGATTTGGCAGCGGGGCGGGCTTCGAGCTCGGCTACGGTTTCCGTCCCGCCCACGCCCTCGGTTTCGAGACCGCTTTCGGCATGACCTTCCACGACCTCGGTCAAGATTCGGCGAATCTCGGCGTGCTCGGTCACCTCACCTTTGACGCCCGCATCTACCTCGGGCGCGAGGACCGCGCGCTGCATCCCTACCTGCTCGTCGGGCTCGGGGCCTACTTCACGGGTCGCTCCGACACGGCCGACCCCGGCCTCGGCGGCCTCGGTCTTCAGGCGGGCGGCGGCTTCGACTACTTCCTCTCGGAGACGGTCTCGATCGGCGTGAAGGGCACCTACCGCGGGGCCTTCCTCGACGACTCGGGCAGCACCTTCTCCGGGCAGGCGACCCAGTCGGCCTGGCTGTCGACCTTCAACCTCGCGGGTGACCTGAAGTTCCACTTCTGAGCTCGCCCGGCCGTTCGCGCCCGCGTGTCTGCCTGCGAGCAAGGGGGAGCGGCGCGGGCCGGCGATGCGCACGAGCAGCGCGAGCGGCGTCGAGCTCTGGCGCCGCTGGCCGCGGGGACCAGGCCACCCCCTCGGCCTCCGCTGGCTGTCGAAGAGGTGGCAGCCGTTGCGACATTCTGCGCTGGCCGTGCTGGTCACGGGACGCGGGCGCTGATAGCGTTTGCCCCCATGGGAGTCGCTCTCGATCTGCTCGTCCTCATCGTCGTCCTCGCCTCGGCGCTTCGCGGCTTCAGGCGCGGCTTCATCCATCAGCTCGCCCAGCTCGCCCTGTACGTCGTCGCGTGGTTCGTCGCGCGCGGCGCGGCCCTCCCGCTCGGACGTCCCATCGCGTCGACGCTTGGGGTCTCGCCGATCCTCGGGGCCGGGGTGGCGTTCGTGCTCGTGTTCCTCGCCGTGTCGGTCCTCGGTCATGTCGTGCTCCTGTCGCAAATCGGCAAGGCCTCCGGCGAGGACTCGGCCGGGAGTCAGTTGAACCGGGCACTCGGCGGTGCGGCGGGTGCCGCGCGCGGGCTGCTCGTGAGCTACGTGGTCGTGCTGGTGCTGGTCCAATGGAGTCGAGCGCGCGGGGTCGAGCTGCCGTGGCAGGGGAGCGCCGCTGGGCGCTTCGTGGCGGGTCACAACGTCCTCGATGGCGGTGAGGTCGGGGCCTTCGCCAAGCTGACGTGGCTCGCCGCCACCCGGACCCCGGTCGGGCTCGCGGCCGAGCCGGGTCTGCGCCGCCTCTTCGCGCGGCCTGACGCACAGGCGCTGCTGACGCCCGAGCTGCTGCGGGCCCTCGCGGCCCAGGACCTCCCAGCGCTGATGGCGCATGAGCCGCTGTGGAAATTTCTTCAGGATCCCGGAGTCCAGACCGAGCTCGCGGCGATCCCGTGGGTCGCCACTGGCGCGGCGCCGCGCTCCTCGTCCTGAGCGTCGCGCGGGACGCGCGCGAGGACGCAGACCGAGACCTCGCACGCGCCTGCCGTGAGGAGCGCCCTGGTCGCGGCCCGCAGCGTGGCCCCCGTCGTCATGACGTCGTCAACGAGCAACACGCGCTGGCCAAGGACGCGCGCGGCTCGTCCCCGGAAGGCCTCCGCGACGCGGGCCGCCCGCTCGGCCCGTCCAGCCCCGTGCGACGAGGCGCGCAGCCCGTCTCCCGCCAGCTCGAGCGCCTCGGGCCGAAAGGGTGGTGCAGTCCGAAGGTTCTGGCCCGCCCAGCGATCGGCGAGCGCCTCCGCGAGGAGCCCCGCGGGGTTGAAGCCACGGGTCGTCAGGCGGGCCCGCGGCGATGGGATCGGGACGATGAGATCCGCCGCCTGCGTCAGCACCCCGCGGCTCGCCGCGAGATCGCCGAAGAGCAGACCGAGTGGGCGCGACAGGTGGAAGGCCGGCCGGTTCTTCCAGGCCGTCACCGCGTCGCGCAGCGGGCCGCCCCAGGCGAGAAGCGCCGTCAGTGAGGCCCACGGCGGCCGGTGGCGCTGGCAGTCGCCGCACAGCCGCGGGGACCGGACGGGGGCCGCGTCGAGGGCTAGCGTCGCGCAGCCCGGACAGGCGAGGCCGCGGGTGTCGACGAGGGCCTCGACACAGAGGCCGCAGAGCCCGCGCGACGCGTCGTGCAGCCCCGTGAGATGGACCTCGCAGCTTGCGCAGGTCCGCCCGTAGAGCTGCTCGCCGAGCCACGTGAGTGGCGCGGTGCAGCGGGCGAGCAGGCGGCGCGCGAAGCGGAGGCGCCGCGGGTGAGGCGGAAGTCGCTGCGAGGCGTGCGAAGGGGGCGTGGTGGTTGCCATGGCCGGGGTCCATGCACCGCTCGTGCCAAGTCGAGGCGTCATTCATCACGCCATGTTGCGGCGAGGCCACCGCCCCCGCGCCTCGCCCGGTGTCCCGTCCGAGACACCGCTGCGGGACACCACGACACAGCGCGGGACACCACGACACACCGCGGCCGAGCAAGCCCCAGACCCTACTTGTGCCTACTTGTGGTAGGGGGCGCCCTCCCGGATCGCGAAGGCGCGATAGAGCTGCTCCCACAGCACCACACGCGCCAGATCATGCGGCAGCGTCAGTGGCCCGAAAGACCAGCGATGACGGCAGCTTGCGCGTAGCGCGAGATCGAGCCCGCGCGCGCTGCCGAGGAGGAAGCACACCGCGGGTGGAGCCGCCACGAGCCAACCACCGAGGTGGCCTGCGAGTCCTTCACTCGTCCAGGGCTCCCCCTCGCGGTCGAGGGCCACGACGATGTCGCGTGGGCCGAGGGTCTCGGCGATGCGCGTCGCCTCCTCGCCCAGGGCCGCTGGCCCGTCCTCGCGCCGCGACGGCTTGACGAAGACCTCCGAGGCCCGCACCCGCTTGCCGACACGCCCGAGGTAGTCGCGCGCGGCCTCGTCGAGCGGCCCGCGTGCGGCGGAGCCCGGATGGATGAGCTTCAGCTGCATGGGCGACCCCCTCGGGCGTCGCCTCAGGCGCGCCCGGCCGGCTTCTTCAGCTCGAGGCGTGGCGCGTCCGACCAGAGGCGCTCGAGCGCATAGAAGTCCCGGACAGGCTCGTAGAAGATGTGGACCACGACCGACTCGTAGTCGCAGCAGACCCACTGCCCTGCCTCGATGCCCTCGGCGGACAGCGGGCGGATCCGCTCCTTGCCGAGCTCCTCGCGGAGGGCGTCGTGGATGGCGCGAACGTGGCGATCGGACCGCCCGGTGCAGACGAGGAACCAGTCCGTGTACTGGACCAGCTCGAGGACGCGCAGCGCCTGGATGTCGACGGCCTTCGCGTCTTCGCAGATTGCGGCGAGGCGGCGGACGAAGGGCTCGGACTCGAGGGGGCTTGCGTCGTGAAGGATAGGATGGTCAAAGGCGGAGACGGACTCGGACACGCGGAACTCCTGGAAGGCAGGGCGGGTTGGGGGCGCCATTTGGCGCGGTTATCGGTGGCGGCCGTTCAACCGCGCACCTGACCCTCGCCGTGCACGATGAACTTGCGGGTCGTCAGCTCCTCGAGGCCCATCGGGCCGAACGCGTGGAGACGTGACGTGCTGATGCCGATCTCGGCCCCGAGCC
>SYAK01000509.1 GCA_005788935.1 Pseudomonadota bacterium | reverse complement strand
GTTTGCTCCCTCGTCACCTCGGCCCGGCTAGGGACCGTGATGACGCGTCGCATCTTGTCTTGGTTTACTCTCAGGCCCGACCTCCCCCGAGAGGGCTGTCAGGACTTTGGAGACCTGTCTCGGTTTCCTGCTATCCAGTTTTCAGAGAGCGCTTCGCCGGTTTCCCGCCGAAGGTTCGCGCAGTTTGCTGTTACTGCGTGGGCGCTGTCAACCTCTTTTTTTTCCCAGTCGCCTGGGCGGGGTCGCCAGCTTGCTTGTCAGCGCCGCGTTGCCTTTCGGCGCCGCGACGGGGGGCGGTTGTACTCGCCGCGGCGGCTGGCGCAACCGATTTTCTCGGGCCCCCGTCGGTTTTTTCGAGGCCTGTTGGTAATACTCTGGTTTTACGAGGGAATGTGGCAGTGGTGGTTGGCGAGTCGCGTTGACACCGGCGAGGCGCCTCCGTAGCGTGCAGGGATGGCGGACGCGTGCGCTGGGGCGCGCAGCCGCGAACGGAGGGGCGATCGCGATGATCGGAAAGCGGATCGGGTGGAACGGGTCGGGATGGTTGTCGGCGCTGGGTGTGACGGCCGGGCTTGGGCTCGGCGCCTGCGGGGACGACGGGGCGGGCGCGGGTGCGGGTGGTGATGCAGGGGTGGCCGCTGATGGGGTCGGCGCCGATGGTGCGGCATCGAACGACCCGTGGGCGGCACCCGAGGAGACGGACGCCTGGCGGGCGCTTCATGGTTACCGGGGGCGGCTTTCTTCGAACATGGGCGAGAGCGAGCTGTGGATGATCGAGGCGGACGGTTCGAGCCCGCAGGCGCTGACGACGCTCGGCGGGCTGAAGGACCTCGACCCGCCGATGTCCTGCAAGCATGGGTGTTTCGTGTCCCCTGACATGAAGTGGCTCGCCGTCGTGGCGGGGCCGCCGACGGATGCAGGCTTCACGGTGACGCTTGGCAAGATCGGCGACGCCTATCAGGTGTCCCTGCTCAAGGGCGGCGATCTGGAAGGGCTGGTGGACTTCCATTTCGCGGGCGACCGCTTCTTCTACTCCAAGAAGAAGGACTGCACGGGCGGGAGCTGCGTGTATGGGCTGCACGTCATCGAGCTCGCGGAGAACGTGAACGAGCAGCTCGCGTTCCTCGACTTCCCGATCGCGCGTGATCTCGAGGGGTCAACCTACAAGGGACGCTTCAATGTATCTCCCGACGGGTCGGTGCTCGTGCTGCTGCGAACGACGATCCGGAGCGTGAACGTCTACATGTGGAAGGACGGGCTCGGGCTCGTCGAGCTCGACTTCATGTGCAAGTACGGCACGCGCGAGAACTGCACTGGCACGGGCTCCGAGTACAGCGACACGGATCCCGTCGCGATCAGCCGGGACAACCGCCACGTGGCGTTCTTCGCGTTCGCGGACAAGTGGCATCGCATCCACCTCTACGACACGACCGATCCGGGGGTCAGCTCCGCCTCGGTGGTGGCGTCGGTGGCGTCGGGCTCTTACATCGAGCAGGCCTGTGATCCGGGGGTCCTGCAGCCGTGGCAGTGGCAACGAACGGCTGGTAAAGCATACTTCACCAATGACGGATCGGAGCTGGTCTTTCTTGGAGAGACGCGTTGCGGTCCGGATGGGACCGAACCTCCCAAGATCGCGACGGATCTGCGGCGCATCAAGGTGTCGACCCTGCGCGAGGGGCGGACCTTGCGCGAGAGCGACATCTTCAACGTCACGAAGAACCCAGTGGGCGACGTGACGCTGAACCGGCGGATCGACGCGTTCACGCTGACCCCCGACGGTGCGACAGCGCTCTTCGTGGCGACGCCGACATTCGACCAGAGCGGGAACCTGATCGCGGACGGCGCAGCCCGTCAACGCAATGATCGCGAGGTGTTCCGGGCACGACTCGACGGGACCAACATCCAGCAGCTGACGAACGACATCAGCTTTGCGGCCGAGTCCCCGATGGCCGTGCCGCTGCGCTGAGGGCGGGCAACTGACGCGTCGCGGTCGTGGATCGCGGCGCGTCAGGCGGAGTTCCGGGGGTTCAGAGGCTCCAGCGCAGCCCGAGCTGAATCATCGGAGGGCGCACCGGACGCGCTCCGAACGGTCGGCGGCTGCCGATCGCGGCCAGGCCAAGCAGGTTTTCGCCGCGGAGCTCGAGGGACCAGCCGGCGCCGAGCGCGACCGCCCCCATCGCGTCGACGAGGTGCAGGACGTCGGTCTTCGGGATGCGGGCGTCCGCGAGCCGGCCGGCCTGCTCGAGCATGGCGCTCGTCAGGCCGTAGACGAGGGTAAGGCGGTGGCCGCCGCGTGCGAGCCCGGCCTGCAGATGCAGCTGATGCGTCGGGACGTAGGGGAGCGCGTCGCCGGTCTCGACGTCATCGAACTGCGGATTGTCGCTTGCGAAGCTCGACGCGAAGCGCGTGTGGGTGAACGTCCACGCGAGGCGCAGGGGGGCCGTGAAGCCACGACCGAGCGGAGCCTCCCAGGCGCTGGTCACCTCGACACCGGCGATCGTGACAGCGCCTCCGTTGAACTGGCGGTCGATGGCCGTGTCGCGGCAACCCGAGGACATCGTGCAGGTGCCGAGCAGATTCGTGTAGTCATTGTAGAACGCAATGGTCTCGGCGAGGGTGCCTCGGCTGTCGTCGGCGTATCGGGCGCCAGCTTCCCAGTTGATGCTCGTCTCGGGGAGGACGTCGCGCGGCTGGCCGGGGGCGACAGGCGAGAAGCCACGGTAGACGCCACCAAGCAGCCCGAAGCTGTCCGAGAGCGCCCAGTGAAGGCCGAGGCCGGGCAGCAGGGTCGCACGCGTCAGGCCTGGCGTTCGACCTGTCGCTGCGTCGGTGGCGGCGCCGCGGATGACCTCGAGGCGGGCGCCAGGGGTCAGGGTGACGCCATGGCCGGAGAGTCCATAGAGGGCGTGACCCGCGAGGGCGAGTGTGTCGGCGCTGTTCCGGAGGGTCGTCTCCGGGCCGCGGCCGTCGGGGGTGAGGCGCCCAGCCTGCATGTACCAGCCCGTCGCGGTGTGGTCGCGAGCGACAGCGTCCGAGACGAGACGGAGACCGGCGTCGAGTTTGTGGCGGAGCGCGCCCGTGACCGCGCGCCAGCGAACCGCCGACTGAAGGCCTCCGGTCCGGAAGGTGCGGTCGTTGTTGGCGAGCAGCAGGGCGTCGGCGGGGTTGGCCTCGCCGCTGTCCTCTGCTCCGGACAGGATTTGGTAATAATACCGGTTGAGAGCGTTGTCCGGGCTCGCGAGGACCTCGGCGAGTGACGGACCGTCGCGGAAGGCGTCAAGTCGGCGCCAGGTCCGCTCGAGGCCATGGCTGAAGGCGGTGGTGACGACCTCGAGCGCGCCCGCGGTGAGCGTGTGGGTGAGGGAGGCTTGCCAGCGCCCCCAGGCCATGCGGTCAAGGGCGGAGGCCGCGTAGCGGCGCCATGGATCTGCGCGAAAGTCGGTCTCGGTGAGGCCGAGATAGGTCTCGTGACTCCGTTCGCGGGCATAGCCAAGCTTGAGATCGAGGCGGTGCGAAACGGCCGCGTCGGGGTCGGTCTGGAGGCGGCCCTTCAGCATAAGCTCGCTGCGCGAGAAGCCGGTGTTGGCGTCGGGCGCGCCGTCGAGCCGTTTGAAACCGCCGGTCTCCAGGTGGACGCCTTCGAGGAGCAGGCCGGCGCGGTCATCGCCGAGGCCGAAGAAGCCGTGGCTGCGAAGGCTGCCGTTGTCGCCGAGGTCGCCAGCCGTGCCGCCCGCGAGTTCGAAGCCGGCCGCGACGCCGCGCGGGACGGGGCGGGTGAAGAGGTTGAGCGCGCCGCCGATGGTCTGGGGCCCGAAGAGGATGGCGCCAGGCCCCTTCGTGACCTCGAGGCCGGTCATGCGGGTGGTCATCGGAAAGTAGTAAGCAGCAGGCGCAGAATACGGAGCGGGCGCGAAGAGGACGCCGTCCTCCATGAGCGTGACCTTCTGGCTGCGCTCGGCGCTCGCGCCGCGGATGCCAATGTTCGGGCGGAGTCCGTATCCGTCCTCGGTCCGTGTGTAGACCCCGGGGATCGGCGCGAGGGCCGACTGGGGGTCGTCGTAGTTGGTCGCCTCGAGGTCCTTGGCTTCGAGGAGGTGGGCCGAGCCCGGGGTGCGGAAGATGTCGCGGCGGCGCTGGCGGATGACGGTGTCGGCGGCCTTCCTGGGGTCCTCGGCCGGGCTTGCCTCGGGCACCTCGGCGGGAGGCTCGGTGGCTGGAGGTTCGGCTGGCACGACGTCGTCGGCGCGGGCCGCACCGGGCGCGAGGATGACGGACGCGACGAACGCGGTCGTGAGGCGTCGGGAATCGCGGCGGATCCTCATCGGGGGGCACTCGCGGACAGGGGCTTCGCGCGCGCCGCGAGCGCGAGGCGGACGGGACGAAGCGTCGGCGGTGGGCCCGCGGGAGCTGGCAGGATGACGGCGGCGAGCGCGGAGGCGTCGGGGACGGCGGCGAGGTCGACATCGGGGTCGAGGAGGCGCGCGGGCGACCGGCCGTTCAGCGAGCAGAGGGCGTCCACGCGGACCTCGACATCTGGGTGGCCCCGGTCACGGAAGGTCGCCGCGATGTGGCGCGCAAGCTGCCAGATCATGTCGGGCTGGCCCGACATCTCGCGCTCCTGATCGGGGGTCAGGAAGGCGTGAGGCGCGACGTGGCGCTCGCGGGCCCCGGGCTCGGTCCGCACCCGGAAGGTCACGGTCCCGTTCTTTTCCCGCAGCATCACGCGCCAGGACCAGCGCATGCCGACCTCGTGCCAGATGACGGGGCCGTCGTGAAGGTGGGTGCGGAGAGGCATCAGGATCTGGAACGCGACCCAGGCCGCGGCGAGACCGAGGAGCGCGCGGCGGTGGAGCGGGAGGGTGGGCGGCGACCATGTCGCCGAGCGGGCGGAGGCGACGCGGGGACGGGCGAGACCGAGACGGGCGAGGGTCTGGCGGGGCCAGTCTGGGGCCAGGAAGATGGTCGCGGCGGCCGCCATGATGAAGGGGAACATCCCGATCTGAAACAGGATGAGCGTCATCCCGTGAAAGACCAGGAGCGCCCCGTAGGCGAGCGCGCGGGTCGGTCGCCAGAGCAGCAAGGCGGGGGCGAGGAGATCGTGCAGGAAGCCCGCCCAGCTGAAGGCGATCGCGGCGAGTGGGGTGTCGAGCCACGGCCCGATGAGCGGGAAGCTCGCGCGCGCCGAGAGCCAGATGTTGAGCGGCTGCCCGTGCAGCAGCCAGTCAGGCTGCGCCTTGGCGAGGGCGGCTCCGATGTAGACGACGCCGACCTGGAAGCGGAGCAGCCAGATCACCGCCGCAGGGACATGGGTCCGTGCATGGTCGGGGTCGCGTCGGGCGTCGAGGGACAGCGCCCGCCCGCTTGGGAGCGCGGCGAGGAGGAGGCCGAGCAGTGTGTAGAGGTAATAGTGATTAAGGTAATTGGTGACGTCGATGAGCTCGACCCACGCGAAGGCCGCCACGTGTACGATGAGCGCGGCGCGCGTCCGCCAGCCGAGGAAGATGGCGAGGCCGGAGAGCGCCATGAGCCCGAAGAGGACCTCGACGCCCGCTGGCGAAGGGACGGGGATCCAGGCAAAGCCTTCGTACCGAAAGAAGAACTGCGGGGTCCCGTAGAAACGCTCGACCCAGCCCGAGGCGACAAAGCGCGTCGCGCTGAGGACTCCGAGGAGTCCGTAGAGGACGCGCAGCGCTGCGAGGCTGTCGATCGGGACCGGGCGCGACAGGCCCTTCCGCAGCGAGGCGAGTGAACCCGTCGAGCCGCGATCGGACCGCGTCGCAGCCTCAGTCATTGTCGCCCTCGGCGCGATTCGGGAGGTCGAGGTCGAGTGTGCCGACGAACTGCGTCTTCAGGAGGTCGGTCAGGCTCTTGACGGCTTCATAGACGGCCTCGACCTGCGCGGGATCGTTGGCGAGCGCGCTCTCCATGTCGGTACGGATGTCACCGAGGCGAGCCTCGATGCGATCGGTGGCGTCGAGCATCGACTCTGCCAGAGGCTCGGCGCCAGCAGAGACGAGCAGGGCCACGAAGTTGCGGGGCGTGGCGCGGGCGGCGGCCGACGTGTCGACGCCCGAGAACAGGAGACGAAAACCCCGGACGTTGGCGACGAGGTTCGCGTGGGTGCTCAAGGAGGCGCGTGCCTCGAAACGCTCGGGGCAGGTGTCGGTGGCGCAGCTGAAATAGCCGAGCGGCGTACCGACCTTGAGGTCCTTGACCTCCTTGTCGATGTAGAACAGGGCATCCGATACGTGATTGAGCGCCTCCTGGGCGGTCCCGAAGGACGCGGTGATGACGCCGGCGTCGGCGAAGGCTGCGCGGAAATCGTCGCGCGCCGGTTCCCAGGCGTCGCGCAGGGTGGCGGCGAGTGCGGCGAGGTCGCGAGAGAGAGCGTGGGCGTGGGCTGCTCGGCGGGCCGCGAGCTCCGCGCCACCGAGGGCCTGCCACGCACCCGAGGTGTTGAGCTCGGCGTTGAGCGGGCAAGCGTTGCTGTCGTCGGGCGCGTGGAGCAGGTGCTCGAGGGCCGCGAGGCCCCGGATGTTGGCGGCGCGGGCCGCGACCGCGGCAGAATCTGCATAGCTCTTCGCGAGCGTCTCCTGATCGACGCGGCACCCGTTGAACACCGGCCACGCGTAGATGCGATCGCGGAGATCACGCCCGCCTGCGCCTTCACTCGCCGCACCCGCGGGTCCGACCTGCATCACCTCGGCGACCTGCCAGAGGTCCATGGCCGACGCCCAGGCCGCCCGCGCCTCCCTGCGGGCTATAGCGTCCGCGGGGGTCGCGACGAGCGTGGCGGTCGCGCCGACGAGGGCGTCCGCAGCCGCGGCAAAGCTGCGCAGGGTCGGCAGGATCGCAGTGTCGGCCATGTCGCCGAGCACCACTCGGCGTGCGGCCTCGCCCGCGACGAAGGCCGGATCGACGGACGTTCCACCGCCGCCACAGGCTGTGAGCAGGGCCGTACCAACGAGGAACCGCATGCGTGATGTCAGCGTGGACGCCATCCCCCTGCCCTCCTCACCAACCATTCGCGCCATCGGCGTCACCGACGTTCGCCGCTGGGAAACCCCAGACCTCGGCGATCAGCGCCCTCGCCTGCCGCAGCTGCTCGCGGTAGGCCTCGACAGCGGCCTCACCCGCGGCTGCAAGCACGGGGGCATCGCCAATGTGCCCGTGAAGGGTCGCGAAGGCCTCCGATGACATGCTGGAGTGCGGATTGAACTGACTGCACAGCGTAAACCCCTTGAGCTCCGACCACGCCTTCGCCAGCTTGACGTGGCTGTAGTCCGGGTGACCAGGCACAAGCAGCGCGAGGGTCGCGTTGATGTAGTGAAGCGCGCTCGCGGCGATGGCCCGCTCCCACGCACCGATGGCGGCGTCGCGGTGAGCCTTGAGCTCGGTGAGCTCGGCCGCGGACAGCTCACGCCCAGCCGCGGCGTGGATGAGGGTGCGCCCGGCGAGGAAGGCCTCGAAGGCCGCACCGGTGAAATCGGTCTCGCCGCCGGTCCGGGCGCCGAGGTCGCGCTTCGCCGCGTTGACCGCATGGCCGAAGTTGTACTCTGAGGCGAGATCGATGGCGCCGTCGCCGTCCGTGTCGTGCCAGCCGCGGCTCCAGCCATCGCGACCGCCCGCGCCCGCGACCTCGGCGTCGGCATAGTCGGCGAAGTCACGGGCTGCTCCGAAGTAGCCGAAGCCCTCGTCCCACGCGTGCTCAAGCTCGGTCCAGCGTGGTGCGTCACCGGCGGGGAGAAGGTTTGAACTCAAAAGACCCTTGCCGGCCAGATCGTCGTCCAGGTAGTCGTCGGCGCCCTGATGGAAGGCGACCGCACAGGTCGTGAACTTGTGTGTCAGCTCGGCGAGATCGAGGCCGTCAGGCGTGACGTGGACGGGCAGCTCCTCGCTCGCGGCGGCCCGCGCCGTCTCGCCGTTGACGCGTGCGATGGCCTGGGCTTCGAGCGTCGCGAAGAAGGCGCGGATGAGGCCCTCGGGCGAGTCGATGCGGCCACCGTGGCGGGCGATCTCGGGGTCTGACCAGCCCGCGAAGGCGCCGCCGGTGAAGTCTTGCCAGTCGGTGACGGCGTCGTTGCCCGCGACCTTCTCGACGAGGGTCCGGCCAGCGCCGAGATCGCTCCAGACGGCCTGGAGAAGCGGTGGATCGGTCACGAGGCTCAGGCGCTCGGCGCCGCGCGTGTCACCATCGAAGGCGAAGTAGCTGTCGAGGGCCGCGAGGAGCTCGCCTGGGGCCGCTGGGGCGAGGCGCTCGGCGTCGATGGCGGCGGTGAGGCCGGTCATGAAGGCCTTCAATTCGAGGAGGAGCACGTGCCGGAAGGTCTGACCCCCGTGGTCGACGCCGCTCTCGCCTGGGGCAAAGCGGCTCTCGAACGCGTAGGTCCGGGGGAGACCAGGCGGCGTGGCGGCGCCGTTGTCGGCGCAGCCCGACAGGAGTCCGGCGATGGCGACGGCGCCGAGGTTCAGATGGCGAGCGGTGATGCGCGGTGACGACATGGGCTGCTCCAGGTTCGTGGTCGCGCCGCGGATGCGAGCCCAAGCCGAACTTGATAACCATTATCAAGAAGAGCGGGTGGGATGGCAAGACTTTTTCCAACGCCTGAGCGCAGGCCGCGGGGCCCCGCGACAGGCGCGCCCCGCGACTTCGGGCCATCCCGCCCCTCGGGGCGCAGGGACACCCGAGGAGCCCTGGCCCACGTCCGCGCCGAGACGCCCACGGGTGTCCATGGCGTCGAGGGCGTCCACGGGCGTCGGAATCAGACTCAGGCGATGTCGTAGTGCGACAGCGTCATCGAGAACGAGGCGCGGCCTTGCGTCAGCGAGCGCAGCTCGGTGGCGTAGCCGAACATGCGCTCGATCGGCACGAGCGCCTTGATGGAGGACATGTGCGGCGACGTCTCCTCCATGCCCTCGATGGTCCCGCGGCGCTGGTTGACGCTGCCGATGATTTCGCCCGCGTGCTCGGACGGAGCCGCGATCTCGACGTTGGCGATCGGCGCGAGCCGCGCCGGACTCGCCTGCGCGAGGGCCTTGCGGAGCGCCTGGGAGGCCGCGATCGTGTAGCCGACGATCTTCGTCGTGCCGTCGCGGTGGCCGACGTGACTGACCGTCACCTGGACGTCCTGCACCGGGTCGCCGCTCAGGACGCCAGCGCCGAGCTGGTTGTCGAGGCCGGTCTGGATGGCCTTCTGCACCTCGGCCGTGAACCACGGGTGAAGTGCGGCCTCGCCTTCGGCCGGACAACGCCAGACGATGGTGTTGCCCTCGCCGCGCTCGCGCGGGTTGACGCGCACCGCGACCTGCCCGAACAGGCTGTCGTGGTCGGTGGCGCGCTCGAAGATCTCGTCGACGACCGCCGAGCCGGTGATCGTCTCGCGGTAGACGACCTGCGGCTTGCCGATGCGGGCGTCCACGCCGAACTCCCGGCGGACGCGGTCGGCGAGGACGTCGAGGTGGAGCTCGCCCATGCCGCTGATGATGGTCTGCCCCGTCGTCTCATCCTCCTTCCATCGGAAGGTGGGATCCTCGTCGGCGAGCTTGTTGAGCACCTCGACGAGCTTGTCGCGGTCGCGCGTCTGCTCGGGTTCGATCGACTGTGAAATCACGGGCTCGTAGGCGTCGATGCGCTCGAGCAGAATGGGGTGCGCGGGGTCGCAGATGGTGTCGCCCGTCCGGGTCAACTTGAGTCCGAGGACGCCGAAGATGTTGCCCGCGCCGATGCTCTCCCGGCGCTCTTTCTGGTTGGCGTGCATCAGGAAGATGCGCGACGGCTTCTCGCGGATCCCTCGGGTCGCGTTCAGGATCTCGGTGCCCGCCGTGAGCGTCCCCGAGTAGAGGCGGACGAAGACGAGACGCCGCCCGTCGTCGCCCATCATCGCGACCTTGAAGGCGAGGCCCGCGACCGGACCCTTCGGATCGTGCGGCCGCGCCTCGGGCTCACCTGTCGTCGGGTGGATGCCCTCGACTGGCGGGACGTCCTCGGGCGACGGCAGCCAGCGCACGATCGCGTCGAGCAACGGCTGGATGCCCTTGTTGCGGAGCGCCGCGCCACAGAGCACCGGCACGAGGCGGTTCGTGATGACGCCGTGACGGATCGCGGCGTGGATCTCGGAGACGGTCAGCGACTCGGCGTCCTCGAGGTAGCGCATCGCGAAGTCGTCGTCGGTGAGTGCCACCCGCTCGAGCAGCGCGTTGCGGGCCTCCTCGACGGCATCCGCCATGTCGGCTGGCACCGGGACCTCTTCAAAGGACCTGGGATCGTTGGGGTCCTTCCAGACGAAGGCCTGCCGCTCGACGAGCAGCACGAGACCGCGGTGAGCGCCCTCGAGGCCGATCGGCAGCGCGGCTGGCGCGCAATGATCACCGAAGCGCTCCTGCATCATCTTCAGGCAGCGGTCGTAGTCCGCGCCGATGCTCTCCCGGCGCTCTTTCTGGTTGGCGT
>SYAK01000508.1 GCA_005788935.1 Pseudomonadota bacterium | reverse complement strand
GGCGCTTGCGCACAGCGTCAAGCCCCTTCAGGACCTTGATGCTGTCAGCCCCGTAGGAGCCGTCGTCCTCCCGGGCGATGGCCGCGCCGTCGGTCTTGCCGGTGATGGGGCCGGCCACTTCGGGGCCAATCCCCTCGGGGCCAGTCACCTCAGGGGCGGTCTCGGTCGTCTCGTTCGGCGTGGGCATGGCGACTCCGGGCAGCAGTGAAGCGCGTCAGCGAGGCGGCTGAGCGTCCTCTCCGTGGGGTCGGCCGCATAGCACGGCGGCGCGCTCCGGACAAGCGCGGGCCACACGGCGATGGCCCGCTCAGGGAGCGGGAATCGCGAGCTTCTGACCCGGGCGCAGCTTCGACAGGTTGACGCTCGGGTTCGCGTCGCGGAGATCCGTGACCTTGACCTTGTGCTGGCGCGCGATGGAGGTCGCCGAGTCGCCCGCGCGCACGGTGAAGGTCCGCCCGCCGCTCGCGCGGCTCTCGGCCCCGCCGCGTTCGCTCTCCCACGAGGCCCGCGCAATGACGAAGCGCGTCAGCTGCTCGTCGGTCATCGGGACCGAGAGGCGCGCGCCGACGAAGATGCGGTTGGGGTCGAGGTGGGGATTGGCCCCCGTGATGGCCTCGATGCTCGTCTGCGCCCACTGTGCGTAGAGGCCGAGGCTTTCGCCGCGCTTGACGACCACGTCACGCGGCGCGTGGTCGCCCGCGGGGGGAGCGGGTGCCACAGGCGCGTCGCTCGGGTCGACACCCGCGAGCGGTGCGCCGATCATCGCGGGCGGCGTCGGGCGCGGGAAGGCCCCGCCCGCGACGGTGGCGGCGTCCCCGGGACGCGTTCGCGAGAAGACGCTGCCGTCGTCAAGGGCCATGCGCGCCTGGTTGCGGAACTCGCCCGAGAGCTTGGCGCCGAGCTGGGCCTGGCGGTCCGCGCCGAGCGAGCGGCCGTTCTCGTCGACGACCAGGAGGCCGGACGGTGGCTGCTCGCCCCGGTTGTAGGACGCCACGACGGGGATGAGGACCTCGTCGCCGGGCTGAAGGTTCCTGAAATCGTTCTGGTTGAACTCCTCGATGAGCCACATCGGCGTGTCGCCGAAGCGCTTCGCGGCCTGCGCGAGGGTCTCGCCCTTCTTCGCGCGGTAGACGATGACCTTCGCGAAGTAGCGATTCGAGAAGTAGGCCTCGATGCGCTCGCGCTGGAAAGCCTCGCGCTTGCGGTCGAAGATGACCTTGCGGTTCGGGCTCATCGAGACCTGAACGCGGTCACCGATGCGCACCCAGGCGCGCTTCGCGAGCCGCTCGGCGTTGTCCGCGATGATGCGGCGCGCGTCCGAGCCGGCCCACTCGGCGAGCAATTCGGCCGTCTCGCCACGCCGCACCTCGACCGAGAAGCCGCGCGGGAAGTCGAGCTCGGCCGCAGCGGCGGGCTTGTCGGCCCCGTTGACCCAGGACGGGTCGGGGCGCAGGATGGGCGCATCTTCGGATGCGTACTTCGCGGCCTCGGATGCGGCCGCAGGCGCGCTCGTCGCCCCCATCGGCTTGTCCGGAAACAGGCGCAGCGCCACCTCGCGCGCGTTCCGCTGCGCCTCCACCTCGGCGTTGTGCCGGCGTGGACCGTCTTGCCACTGCACCGCGAGCATGGCCTGGTCAGGCACGTCGATAGCGGCCGCGGGCTGCTGCGCCTCTGGGCCCTTGCAGGCGGCGGGGGCCAGGGCGAGCGCCAGACAAGGCAGGGCATGAACTGGGAGACGCATGGCCTTGCTATAATCCTGATTGGATCGGGCGTCCAAAATATCGCATGACGCCCGTGATTTCGATGGCTTGACGCGAGAGGCGCGCGGCCGCTCAGGTGCCCTTGCCGCTCAGCTTCTTGAGGTTCTTCCGCACCCGCGCGAGGTTGCGCTCGGCCGCCTCCCGCGCGGAGCGGAGCCGCTCGAGCTCGGCCGCTGGCAGGGTCAGGTGCCAGCCGCCCCCGTCATGCGTCACGACGACGATGTCGTCGCCGCCCCAGGTCCGCAGCGTCACCGCGCGTCCGTCGGCGGACGGCGTCTCCGAGCGGACGCGCGCGCCGAGGACCCCGAGCCCTTCGAGCGCTGGGGCCGGCGTGGTCTCTCGCGTGGCCTCGAAGAGCCGCCGCGCGTCGGGGAGGTCGCCGCGTTTGCCGCCATCGAACGCCGCGAGGGCGGCCGCCACATCCTCCTTCGGGTAGGCGGCGCGGATTTCGCCCACCGCGAGACGTTCGGCGACGAGCCACGCCTCGTAATCCGCGCGGACGGCCGGGTCGAGCAGGTCCCAAAGAGCCTCCCCGTCGCCCGACGACACCGCGGCGAGCCAGCGGTAATGGGCGCCCGCGGGGGTCACCCCATCGCCTTCGGGCAGGCTGCAGGCAGGCGCGGTGAGGAGGGCCCCGGCGAGGCCGAGGAGGAAGGGCAGTCGGCGCATGCCCGGACCCTACCCGTGTCACGGTCGACTCGGCAAGGGGACAGCGTCGGAGGGCGTTGAAGGGCCGCGAGGGGGCGAAGGCCGGGGCTCGAAGGCAGGCGCTGTCCGCGGCTGGCGAAGGCGACCTCGCAGCTGGCGGTGAGTGGTCTCGAGGCGGGCCTGACGGCCTCCCCGACCGACACGACGTCGTGCGAGGGCATGCCGGGATATGCAGGGACATACGGCGGGTTGTGCTGACGAGCCGTCCGTGCGAGCGTGCCTCCTGCGCCCTCGGCACCGCGAGGCGTCGTCACGAGGCCGTTGACGATGTTGCCACACGAGCCGGAGTCCGGCGCGACCTCGGTGGCCCTGACGGCCTGATCCCTCGGCAAGCGTTCGCGCTGGAATGACCTGGCTGCGAGCGAGTTCCACGTCCTCGGCCACGACCGAAACTCCGGACTGGAGAGGGTGTTTCATGCTGCCGTTGATCTCTCTGGCGATGACCGTGGCCGCCCTGGGCGCACCGCCCGCCACGCTGACGGGCCGCTGGCTCCCGCCGCTCGAGGCGACGGGCGCGCTCGACGGACACGTGGTGCGAGGGCTGGTCCAGGCGTACGTCCCGGCGGCCTGTGGCGATGCGGCCAGGCGGTGTCCGCTCCTCGTGGCGCTGCATGGATGGGACCACACCCCCGCGATGTTCGCCTCGGAGAGTGGCCTCGCGGCGCTCGCCGAGGCGGACGGAGTCGTCGTGGCGATCCCCGACACCGGACGGTCGGTCTTCGAGACGGCCTTTCACCCGCAGACGAAGAGCCGCTGGAAGAACGCGCCAGGCGCCCGCTGGGTCGGCGAGGTCGTCGTTCCGTGGCTGCGGGCCCACTTGCCGGTGTCGGGTGCAGCGCGGGACACGGCGATCGTCGGCTACTCGACCGGCGGGCGCGGCGCCTTCGTCGTGGCGCAACGCTATGCCGACTTCGGGTTCGTGGGCAGCGTGTCGGGCACCTTCGACCTGCTGGCGCTCGCACCGAAGACCGGCGAGCACCGCATCCACGCCGCCATCCTCGGGCCGCTGAAGGCCCATGCGGCGCGCTGGCGGGCCGATGACGTCGTGGCCTCCGGCCTCATGGGCAAGCTCGCCGGGCTTCATGTCTACGCCGGTCACGGCGACGCCGACAAGGTTGTGCCCGTGGGGCAGCTGGCGAGTCTCAAGCGGGCGCTCGGCGACGTCGCGGTGGCGTCGGGGACCTTTGTCGTGACCGAGGGAGGCGGGCACGACTGGGCGCTCTGGAACGTCCACTGGGGGCCCATGTTCGAGGCCTTCGCGCGCGCTCGCCGCGGAGGCTGACGGCCAGCCTGGCGAGGCCGACTGTTCGAGGCGTCGGCGCGGGCCCGAGGTCTCTGCGTGACATCGGCGGCCCTGAACGCCCGGGCCCTGAAGGGACCGGACCGGACCGGACCGGTGACAGGCCTCCCGTATGCCCCCGAATCGTGCTAGGGCCCGCCCATGCGCTCCGACGATGCCCCTTCGCGCCCCTCGGACGCCCGGCCGTGGCACCTGCGCGTCATGCGCTCGGGCTGGTTCGCGGGCATCTGGCTCGGCCTCATGGCTGCACTCTCGCTCCCGACGACGGAGTGGTGGCCGCTCGCGCTCGTCGCGTGGATCCCGCTGTTCGTCTGGCTACCGACCGAGCCGCGCCCGCGTCGCCGCCTGCTCGTCGGTTGGCTCGCTGGCGTGGTCCTCGAGGGGATCGTGTTCAGATGGATACCGTCCACCATTACGGAGATGACACCCCTGCCCCTCGCGGTCGGTGGCCTCATGGCCCTCGCCTACGCGCTGTGGCACGGCCTCGCGCTCGGCGTCGGGGCGATGCTCGCGCCCGCTTTGGCGCGCGAGGCGGGCCGGCTGCACCCGGGGCTCGCGCCCATCGCGGGCGTGCTGGTCTTCGTGGTCCTCGGCTGGCTGTGGCCAGTCGTCTTCGCCTGGTCGCCAGCGCACGCGCTCTGGGAGGTAGCGCCCGTCCACCACGTCGCGGCGACCTTCGGCGTGCCAGGTCTTTTCTGCGCCCTGCTTCTACCGCAGGCGGCCGTGGCGGAGTTTCTCCGGGGCCACCGCGCACCTGTGGGCCCTCGCCCCCGACCCTGGGGTGCGGTCGCGGTCGCAGGCGTCATGTTCGTCACCGGACTCGTCACGTGGCGCCTCGCCGCGACAGCCGAGGTCGTCCGGACGCTGCGGGTCGGGGTCGTTCAGCCGAACTACACGCTCGCCGAGAAGAAGCACGCCGACCGCGCGATGCGCGAGCGCCTCTTCGCCCGCTTCGCCGACCAGCTGAGCGCCATCCCGCCCGGGCGCTTCGACCTGCTTGTCGCCTCCGAGGGCGCCTTCCCGCTCTATTGGCGGACCGACACGCCACCACTCGGGACACCAGCGACGGGCTCCCAGGCCGCCACGCGCCGTCTGCAGGAGATCCTCGCGGCGGGTCCGCGGACGCCCGCGATGATTGGCGGCCTGCGCGAGGTCACCGACAACCCGGGGGCCCCGCGGCGCGAGCTCGCCAACAGCGTGGTCTTCTTCGACGCCGAGGCCCGCATTGTGGGCGCCTACGACAAGCGCCTGCTCGTCCCTTTCAGCGAGTCGGTTCCACTTTCAGGCACATTTCCAGCATTGCGTGACGCAGTCCCGGGGTTCGGGACCCTGCGGCGCGGCGCGGCCGATTGCCGCTTCGTGCTGCCTGGCGGGCCAGTCGTGACCTGCGGCATCTGCTACGAGAACCTATTTGCGACCGAGACGCGCGATGGCGTCGGCGACGCCCGGATGATCGCGAACTTCACCATCGACACGTGGTTCGGGACGTCGACCGCCCCGCGGCTCCACCTCGCTTCGCACGCGAGCCGCGCGGTCGAACTCGGCGTCCCCTTCGTCCGCTCGGCGCTCACCGGGATTTCTGCGGTGATTGGCGCTGACGGCGCGGTCCTCGGGCGCCTGCCGCTCGACGCGACCGGGGTCCTCGCCGTCGAGGTTTCCTTGACGACATGGAATCCGCCTTATCGATACGTGGGAGATCTCTTCGCCTGGCTCACCACAGCGGCCGTCCTCCTGCTCGTCTGGCGAGCGTGGCGCGCTCGGCGACGGGAACTTTCCGGCGCGGGCGGTGTCGGTGCCGGGCATGACGTGCGCAGAGACCGCGTTGGCCACGCTCCGGACGGCCTGGCGAGTGGCCTGGCTGAGGGCCCCGGGGGAAACGCCGCATGACCGAGCTGTCACCCGAGGAGGCCCGCTTCATCGCCGCCTTGCGCGCGCGCGACCCACGGGCCTTCCGGTTGCTCGTCCTGCGTTTCCAGGACCGCGTCCACGGACTCATCCTGCGCCTGCTGCGCCACCCCGAGGAGGCGAGCGACGTGGCGCAGGAGGTCTTCGTGACGGTCTTCGAGAAGATCGACAGCTACCGGGGCGAATCCGCGCTCTCGACGTGGATCTTCCGGATCGCAGTCAATCACGCAAAGAACCGCTTGAAGTATGCGAACCGGCGCCATGCGGGACGGCAGGACAGCTTCGAGCAGATGGTGACCCCGCCGACCTCGGGACCGCTCAGCGCGGCGATTCCGAGGCCCGACGAGGTGGCCGAGCGGACGCGCGTGGCAGCCGCAGTCGAGGCGGCGCTGATGACCCTCGAAGAGGAGCCGCGGCTCATGGTGATGCTGCGCGACATCGAGGGGCAGACCTACGAGGACATCGCGGCCATCACCGGGGTGGCGCTTGGCACGGTCAAGTCGCGCATCCATCGCGCACGGCTCAGGCTGCGCGAGCTCCTCGAGCCGACGCTGTCGCCAGGTGGCGGGACCGCATGAGGACGGACGCACAGGAGGCCCCATGAAGCGCTCCGATGACCCAAGCACCGAGACCCCGGAGATGGCCCACGCAGACGCGGTCGTGGCCGCCCTCATCGATGGTCACCTCTCCGAGACCGAGGCCCGCGCCTGGCGCGAGGCCGCCGACCCGCACCGCCGCGCCGAGGCCGACGGGCTCGCGCGGGTGGTCGGCCACCTGCGCGGTCTCCCGACGCCGAAGGCCCCGCCCGAGGTCATGCGCGCGGTCGAGCGCCGCATGCGCCGTGACCGACGGGCCCGCCTGACCCCCGACACGACGCAGCGACTCGCCTGGGAGGCGGTCGTCAACGTGATGCTGCTCATCGGGCTGCTCGCCGTCTACCTCTTCGGCATGCCCGAGCGCGCCACCCGGCCGCTGCGTCCGCTCCCGGCTGGGACCTTCAGCGCCCGCGGCAGCCCCGCGGGCACAGCGCGCGCGATCCTTGGGACCTACGGGGAGGTTCGCGAGGTCGCGGGCGACGCCTCCCGCCTCGCGGTGACAGTCCCCGTGGCCCGCCGCGCGGCCCTCGAGACCGAGCTGTCGCTCTACCCGTTCCTCCAGGTCGACCGCGCGTCGGAGGCGGGGGACACCGCGACCCTGACGATCCGGGTCACCGAGTGACCCGACGCTTCATCCGTTGCGATACCTGCACGGATGAAGCGCTGGAGGGGGCACATCCTCAAGGCGCGGCTGGCTTCGTTGTGCCCGGCGCAGGGGTCGCGGGGGCTAGAGGCGCCACGGCGGCCGCAGGCGTGGGTGCTGCCGGGGCCGCCTCGACGAGGTCGGCGCGCGTCTTCAGCCACGCCGCCAGGTCCGCGCGCGCGATGGTCAGGACGCGCCCCGCGAGAGGGCCAGCGTCAAGCGTCACGCGCGGGTCGGCCTCGCCATCGGGCATGGCGTAGCGCAGCGTCAGCGTCGCACCGTCCGAGGTCGTCAACGCGAGGCTGCCGCGCGACTCCGCCGGGAGGTCCTTCGTCGCGGCCTCCCAGTCAAGCGTCTCGAAGGACGTCGCCGTCACGCGCGCCACCCCGTCGCCGAGGGCCGCGACCTCGCTCGCCCGCGTCTTCTCGCCCGCCGCGAGGCCCTCGAGGGTCCAGTCGGCGCCAACCTCGCTGCGGCCCACGACCCAGCTCGGTGCGAGACCCTTCGCGCCCTTCCGACGCGCGCCCCCCTCCCCGACGGTCAGGGCCATGCGGATCAGGGCCTTGCCCGCGAAGAGTCGCTTCTCGCGCAACGCGTCGACCGAGGCCGCGAGCCGCTTCAGCATGAAGTCGGTCACGAGGAAGGCGTCACCAGCCCCGGTCCCGCTCCAACGGGCCCAGCGCAGTTGCTGCCCGTCTTCGTCGAAGACCTCGCCCGCGACGAGCTCCGCGCTCGAACCGCCGTCGAGCCCGACGAGGACCCGGAACGCCGGCTTACCGAGCGCCTCGGCCGCAGCCGCCTCGCCCGGCCTCGCCCAGCGCTGCGCCTTCAGGCCCTTGATGTCGGCGAGCCAGGCGGTCGGGTCGGCGGCGCCGTCCTCGCCGTCGAAGCGCCAGGAGTCGCCGTCGCGCGTCAGCACGACCCGCGCGCCGTTCGTCGGAGCTGCGTCGCCCTCGCCCGCCTTTGGGGCGTCGATGCGCGTCACCTGCGCCGTGTCGAACGTCGTCGCGTCGCGGTCCCGGAAGTCCTCGAACGACTTCCGCAGCCCCTTCGCGGCCCAGCCCGCGAGCGCGAAGACCTCGTCGCTCCCCTCGACCCGGCCCCAGATCTCCTCGCCAGCACCCGCCGCGAGCGTCACGACCACGGTCTCACCGCCCTTCGTCTTCACGTCGAAGGTCCAGACCTTGCCGCCGAGCGCCTCCTTCGCGGCCGCGAAATCGGCAGCCTCGAAGCGCTGCGCCCGCGCCCCCGCCAGCGTCGCCGCGAAGGTCGTGACCCCCGCGTCGGCCTTTGCGCCCGCAGGCTCCGCGAGGGTCCAGACGGGCTTCGGGGCCGGCTCCTTCGTGGCGTCGGCCTTGTCGTCGTCTACTTTGCCCGCATCTGGTGCCGTCACTGGCGACGTCGCGGCCTTCAGCGTCACGGAGGTCCCTTCAGCGGGCGCGATCCGGATCTCCGTCAGGTCCTCGGCCTTCACGGGCAGGATGAGCTTGTCGCGCAGGTCGGGGAGCTTCTGGTCGACCGCGGTCCGGAGGTCGCGTCCGACCGC
>SYAK01000046.1 GCA_005788935.1 Pseudomonadota bacterium | reverse complement strand
TCGGGCGGTGCGGTCCCGTGGCTGCTCGGCGCTGGCCCGGTCGCCGTCGACGGCGTCTGGCGTGTGCGGGCGACGCTGCCGCCGGCCATCCCGCTCGGCGACTGGGAACTCGTCGCGGAGTTCCCCGGTAACGCAACCCATGCGCCGGCCGTCGGACGCTAAGTCAGGTGTCCTGACCCTTGACGCGCCGCCGAAGGGGAGCAAGGCTAACGCCAGATGCACGACCCCACCTCCGTGCGTCCGAGGCCCCATGTCATCGCCCAACGCGTCATCGACGGATGACTTCGCGCAGGTTCGTCCTGCGCCCGACCAACCACCGCCAGCCGAGGCCGCGTCACATCCGGGCGTCGTGACCTTCGTCGACGCCGACTCCTTCTCGGAGTACGAGGTCGCGGTCGAGAACCTCCCCGCCGAGGTCGCCTGGGCCGAGACCGACAGCGGCTACGCGCCGGTGACCCGCATCGTCGGCCGTCGCCGGGACGGCTCCCTCGACGTCGAGAGCTACAGCGCGGACGGGCGGTTGCTCCACGTCGTCTCGCGCCCGACGACGGACTGAGCCGTCGCCATTCCGGTCAGTTGAACAGGACGTTGTTCAGGATGGCGGACAGCACGCCCATGATCGAGATGCCCGCGATGAGGCCCGCCGCGACCGGGACCAGATAGGTCTCGGCCTGCGCTGCGTTGCGCTTGCTCCACGACCAGCCGACAAGCGCCCCGAGCAGCATCGCGAACGGGTACTGGAAGGGCAGGATGAGGCCGAGGCCGAGGCCGGTCGCTGACGGTATGTATTGCCGGATTTTGGCGCCGAAGTGTTCGGCCAGCACCAGCACCGCACCGAACAGGCTCCCCCAGAGCATCAGCGCGCGATGCGTCGGGTGCATGCTGTCGAAGCCGTAGCGGAAGAGCTCGGCCACGGCTTTCCAGGACTGCGCGGCCGGGGCTGGGAAGGCGGGGGCCTGGTCACCGACGCCGTTGAGGTAGGTGGCGTCCGGGACGAGCAGGAAGAAGCCGCCGACCATGGCCGCCGTGCCCGCGAAGATGCCGAGGAACTGGGCCAAGAACTGACGACGCGGGTGGGCGCCGAGCAGGTAGCCAGACTTCAGGTCGGTGAGCAGATCGGCGGCCGAGGTCGCGCAGTTGGCGGTCACGGATGCCGTCATCAGGTTCGCGGTCGTCGACTGCGGGATGAGTACGCCGTAGGTCAGCTGGGTGATCTTGCCCATGGCGCCGATCGGCGTGATGTCGCTCTCGCCGGTCGCGCGGGCCGCGACGAGCGACAGGAAGAAGGTCATCGCGACCGCGAGCAGCCCGAAATACCAAGGAATTCCGAACCAAAGCTGCCCGACGATGGCGGTGAGCGCGGCGAAGAACGCCGTCCCCCAGACGAACCAGCCGCCCGGGACCTCGGTCGCGAGCACGCGCTCGGAGGTCGCGCCGTCGCCTGAGCCGCGGCTGAAGGCGCGCGCGATGGTCTTCCACTGCAAGGCGAAGGCGAGGAGCCCCGAGGTCACCATGATCGGGACGCCGAACCACAGGCCGGACTCTTTCCAGGCCTTGTAAGGTGCGGAGACCGCGAGGATCTCCTTGCCAGCGGGGTTCGTCCAGGCGTCTGCGAGGCCGGCAGGCCCGAGGACGAAGATGAGGGTCAGCGAGCCGATGAGCATCCAGAAGGCGATGCGCACGCCCATGATGGCGCCGCCGGCGATCATGACCGGGTTGTTGTCGAGCACCATGGTCCAGTCGGCGGCCGTCGTCGGCTCCTTGGCGCCTGGCTGCTGCGCCACCGGCAGCCAGTCGAAGATGCGGCTCTCGGCGTGCAGCAGCGCCTCGCGCGTGACCTTGCCGAGCGTGTCGGCGGCCTCGACCACGACGAGCTTCAGCTCCAGCAGGAGCGGGAAGATCGCCCCGACGCCCATCGCCGCGAGCAGCGCGCCCGCCTTCTTCTTCGCCTCGGCCCCCTGCGAGTAGAGCGCCTGCAGCGTCGCGGCGGCGGCCGTCCCGGTCGGGAACTTCAGGCGCTCGCGGTTGATGAGGTTGCGCTTCATCGGGATGGCCATGAGCGTCCCGAGCGCCCCGAGCAGCAGCGTCCAGAGGGCGACCGCGACCGCGTCGATTTCACCGGCCGGGTTCGCGTCTGTCGCGGACAGCATCAGCATCGCCGGGATGGCGGAGACCATCGTGCTGCCCGTCGCGTAGCCCGCAGCGGACGCAGTGGATTGCATGCAGTTCGTCTCGAGGATGGTCATAGGCGACTTCGCGACGCCGAGCTTCATCAGCCCGTTCCAGATCGTGAACGCGAGGATCGACGCGGTGATGGCCACGCCGAGCCCCCAGCCGGTCATGAGGCCGATGTAAAGATTCGTGAAGGCAAGCAGAAGGCCGAGCAGCGAGCCCATCAGCACCGCGCGGACCGTCAGCTGCGGGACATCCTCGCCGCGATAGACCAGCGCGTACCAGGTCGCCTCGTCCATCTCCTGGACCTTGTCGGGGGCGAGATCGAGCGGGGCGTAGCGGGCGGCCTCCTCGGCCGAGCGGGGGGGCTTCTGAAACAGCGCCATGACAGTCCTCCGGGTCGCTCGCCGCTTGCCACAGCCAGCACCCATTGGCGAGGGGATCCTGCGGGTTCCGGCCTCGGGTACCGATTTCCCCTTGTCGCGGAGGTTCGCGTGTCGATGCTCCGTCATGCCCGCGCTCACGCCGTCCGAGCGACCGACGAAGCCGTGCGCCACCTGCGGCCGCCCGATGACGTGGCGCCGACGCTGGGCCGACTGCTGGGACACGGTGCGCCACTGCAGTGACGCCTGTCGCGGTCGACGCGGCGAGCGGCCGGAGCGGGAGGCCTTCGAAGCGGCGATCCTGCGGCTGCTCGGCGACGACGCCGAGCCTGGCCCGCGCCGCGCTCCAGCGAGCATCTGTCCGTCCGAGGCCGCCCGGGCTGTGGCCACCGCGCGAGGCCTCGACGGTGACGCGTGGCGCCCGCTGATGGAGCCGACGCGCGAGGCAGGTCGGCGGCTCGCGGCCGAGGGGCGCCTCGAGGTGACGCAGGGTGGGGCGGTCGTCGACGGCGCCACGGCCCGCGGGCCCATCCGATACCGGCTGAGGCGCCGCTGAGGCGCCATGGAGTGAACCATGCCAAAGCCCGCCGCGTCCGCCTTCAGGGCGGCGCTCGACGCTCTTCAGCCGGCCTTCGCCCGTGACCCCGCTGGGCGCCGCTGGGTCTACGCGCCCTACGATCAACTGACGGACCGCGTCGGCCCGCTGTCGGAGGCCCCACCGGAGGCACTCGGGCTGGTCCTCGTCGAGTGCCCCGGCAAGGCGGCGCGGCGCCCGTACCACAAGCAGAAGCTGGCGCTCATCCTCGCGAACCTGCGCCATTTTGCGCTCGAGCAGGCGGCCCGTGGCGTTCTCGTCCGCCACGTCGTGACGCCTCACAGCTACCGCGACGGCCTCGCCGCCATCATCGCCGAGGTTGGGCCCCTGACGATGATGGCGCCCGCCGAGCGTGAGCTGCAGGCCGAGCTGGCCGAGCTCGTCGCCGACGGGCGGCTGCGCGTCGTGCCGCACGCGGGCTGGCTGAGCGCGCCCGCCGACTTCCGCGCGGCCTCGAAGACCGGCGCGCCGCCGTGGAAGATGGAGCCCTTCTACCAGCACCTGCGCAAGAAGACGGGGCTGCTGATGGGGCCCGACGGCAAGCCGCTCGGCGGGCAGTTCAACTTCGACGCGGACAACCGCCGCCCATGGCGCCCTCAGCGCGGGGATCCCTCGCCGCCGCTGCCGCCGCGCTTCGAGCCTGACGCGGTGACGCGCGAGGTCGGCGAGCTCGTGATGGGTCTTTTCGCACACCATCCCGGACACCTTGACCTCACGACGCTACCGGCCACGCAGGCTGACGCGGAGGCGCTGTGGGCGTGGGCCAAGGCGCATTGCATGCCGTTCTTTGGGCCGTTCGAGGACGCCATGCACGCGGCCCCGCGGCTGCTCTCGGGCGAGTCCGCGACGACCGGGCTCTTCCACACCCGCATCGCCCCGCTGCTGAACCTGCACCGCCTGCTGCCGCGCGACGTCGTGGCGGACGTGGCCGCGCTCGACCTCGACCTGCCGAGCAAGGAGGGCTTCATCCGTCAGATCCTCGGTTGGC
>SYAK01000045.1 GCA_005788935.1 Pseudomonadota bacterium | reverse complement strand
GTACCGCCCGAGGTGGCGGTGTCGGTGCCGCCCGAGGTGGCGGTGTCGGTGCCGACGGTCACGTCGGCGGCGGGGGTGGTCGTGGTGGAGTCGCTCTCGCAGGCGGCGAGCGACAGGAGGGAGGCAGCAAAGGCCGAGGCGATGCGACGCATGGTCATGTCCTGTGATTTGAGACGGTAAGCACGGGCTCCGGGGTCGCCCGCGAGCGCTGAGCATTTTGCGCGAGCTGGCGGCGACGTGTCAAGCATGTGTCAAGTCAGTGCGGGGGTGAATTCGCACTCCCTGGCACGGTGGGCCTCGTCGCACGTCACGCTGGGTTTTCGGCAGCGTCCGTGCGACGCTTTCGCTCCCTGCGCCCGCGGGGCGCCGCTGACCGAACCGCAGACGACGCAGGAGAGACGGATGACCGCTTCAGTCCGACAGAAGCATCCCTACGCCGACTTCGTGGCCACCGTGACGAAGCCCGCGCGCTACCTCGGCGGCGAGTATCAGAGCGTCGTCAAGGACTGGAGCGCGGTCGACGCCCGAATCTGCATGGCGTTCCCCGAGATTTACGACGTCGGCATGTCGCACCTCGGGACGAAGATCATCTACAACCTGCTGAATCAGCACCCCCGCATCGCCTGCGAGCGGGCGTTCACGCCGTGGGTCGACATGGAGGCCGAGCTGCGCGCGCGCGGCCTGCCGCTGCTGTCGCTCGAGAGCGCGCGCCCGCTGCGGGATTTCGACGTCGTCGGGCTGTCGCTGCAGTTCGAGATGACCTTCACGAATGTGCTCAACATCCTCGAGCTCTCGCGTATCCCGCTGCGCGCGGCGGACCGGATCGAGGCCGACCCCATCATCCTCGGCGGCGGGCCGACCGCCACGCACCCCGAGCCAGTCGCACCGTTCTTCGACGCCATCCTCATCGGCGACGCCGAGGAGGCGCTGCCGCGGGCCGTGCTCGCCCTTGCCGCGTGGAAGGCCGAGGGGCTCTCCCGGGACGTCCGCCTCGCCCGCCTCGGCAACGACCACCCCGGCTGGTACGTGCCAGCGCTCTACGACCTCAAGGAGGACCCGCGCTCGGGGTTCCTCGTCGTTGACCCCGAGACCGCCCGCGGGCCTTACCCCGTTCGCCGCACGCTCGTCGACGACATCAACCGCTACCCGTTCCCTTCGAACTCGCCCGTCGCTGCGGCCGAGGCCATCTTCGACCGCATGGCGATCGAGATTTCCCGGGGGTGCACAGAGGGTTGCCGTTTCTGCCAGGCGGGCATGATCTACCGCCCGGTGCGCGAGCGCGACCCGGAACAGATCGTCGACACCGTGGTCGCGGCGATTGAGCGAGGTGGCTACGACGAGGTCTCGCTGACCTCGCTGTCGACCGCCGACTACTCGTGCGTCAGCCCGCTCATCAAGAAAGTCATGGAGAAGATGCGCGAGAAGAAGGCGACGCTCTCGGTCAGCTCGCTCCGTGCCTACGGGCTCGACGAGGACCTCCTCGACGAGATCAGCACCGTCAAGACGACGAGCCTGACGTTTGCGCCCGAGGCGGGCACGCAACGCATGCGGGATGTTGTCAACAAGAACATCACGGAGGCCGACATCCAGAAGACCGCGCACAACGTGTTTTCGCGCGGTTGGACCAAGATGAAGTTCTACTTCATGATCGGCCTCCCGACCGAGACCGACGAGGACGTCGCGGGCATCATCGCGACCGCGGTGCAGGCCCGCGAGATCGGCGCGAAGTACCACCACCGCGGCAAGGTGCAGGTGACCGCGTCGACCTCCTGCCACGTGCCGAAGCCGCACACGCCCTTCCAATGGGCGGCGATGGACACTGTCGCGGCGCTGCAGCACAAGCAGACAATGCTGCGCGAGCTCGCGCGTCAGCATCGAATTTCCGTCAAGTGGCACAATTGGCGCGAAAGCTACGTCGAGGGCATCCTCGCGCGCGGGGACCGGCGCGTGGCGGACGTCGTCGAGCGGGCCTTCCGCGGCGGTGCGCGCCTCGACGCCTGGGACGACCAGCTGAAGTTCGACGTCTGGCTTCAGGCCATCGATGACTCGGGCCTCGATCCACAACGCTACCTCGGCACCATCCCGACCGACGCCGCGCTGCCGTGGCACCACATCGACGTGGGGCTCGAACCGAAGTTCCTCGCGACCGAGTGGCGGCGGGCGACGCAGAACCGCCTGTCGCCGCCGTGCGGCAAGCCGATGGGGGCGCAGGTTCACCACACCAACATCGCCGACGCGCAGGCCGAGCCGAAGAAGCTCGTCTGCTATCATTGCGGCGTCGCGTGTGACCTGACTCAGATGCGTGACGAGCGCATCGCGTTTCTGGCCAGGCTCGGCGCCCACACGCGCGACGACGTCAAGGCTGCGGGCTTCGTCCCGGCGTGGCAGCTGATCCGGAAGGACAAGGGCGGGCGCAACGTGCCGCCTGTCCGGGCCCAGGCGGGCGAGGTTCGTCGCTATCGTGTCATCTACACGAAGCTTGGTTCGGTGGCGATGACCAGCCACCTCGACATCAACCGTGTCCTGCCGCGGGCTGCACGTCGGGCTGGCCTCGACATGCACTACTCGGGCGGCTTCACGCCGCGGGCGCAGGTGTCCTTCGGCCCCGCGCTCGCGCTCGGCGTCTCGAGCGTCGCCGAGGTCTGCGATCTGTTCCTCAGGGACGCCATCGAGCCGTCCGAGCTCGTCCGCCGCCTCGACGCCGTCAGCGACCCGGGGATGCGCTTCCTGCGCGCGATGGAGATTCCGACCGAGGCCCCCGTCATCTCGCGGATCGTGCGGGTGGCGGAGTTCCTGCTGTACGCTGGCCGCCTCGCAGATCCGGAGGTCGCCGCCGCCGCGGTCGCGCGCGGTACGGGTCGTGAGCCGATCCCCGTCGAGGTCATGCGCAAGGCGGGCCTTCGCACCATCGACGTGCGCGATGGGCTCGTGTCGCTCGTTGTCTCCCACCCGACCGCCGCCGAGGGGGAGGCCTTCGGGCTGGCCTGTGACGCGATCGTCCTACGCTGGCGCGTCAACCTGACCACAGGCGCACACGTGCGGGCCTCCGAGCTTGCGGCTGGCCTGCTGGGCGGGGCGCCGACGGACCTGTTCGTGGCGCGGACGGGCCTCTTCGGGCTGCTTGGCGACGGGGCTCCGTGCGACCTCCTGTCGCAAGCGGCCTTTGTCAAGGGCGCCGTCCTGAGCCATGATGCCGGCAGTCGCGAGGAAGACGCGGACGCGGGGGACGACCTGGGTCTGGGACCCGACCGTGATGGTGCGGACGGAATGGAGTTGCAGGCATGAGCATGGCGTGGCGGCATATCGGGCGGGCGCTCCTCGGCGCGGGTCTCGCGGGCGTTCTCGGGCTTGGCTGCGCATCGGCTGGCGGCGGCCGCAGCGGGGCGATCGCGCCGTTCTCGCGACCGTCGCTGACGGGGGAGCGCGTCGACCTCAGGCAGAACCTTGGGCGTGATGTCGTGCTCATCAGCTTCTGGACGACGTGGTGCGAGCCCTGCAAGGTCGAGATGCCTTTCCTGCAGCGCTTCCACGACACCTACGGCCAAGACGGCTTCAAGGTCGTGTCGGTCGCGATGGACGGGCCCGACACGGTCGCCGAGGTGCGGCCGTACCTGAACCGCATGGGCTACAGCTTCTCGGTGGTCCTCGACGAGGACGGGGCCATCGCGCAGCGCCTGAACCCGGTCTCGGCCGCGCCCTTCACGCTGCTCGTCGGGCGCGACGGCAAGGTGCGGCAGCGCTTTCAGGGGTTCAAGGCGGGTGAGGCGCCGATCCTCGAGACGGCCATCCAGGCGGCCCTCGCCGAGGGTCAGACCGCGCGTGCGCCCGAGCCAGGACCTGCGCCGCCGACGCCCGAGCAGCCCGCGCCCGAGGCTGCGCAGCCAGAGCAGACCACGCCGTGACCTGGCGGAGCAGCGCTGCGATCGGCGCCCTGTCGATGGGGCTCGTCGCGCCCGGGGCTGTGGCCCACGAGCCCCCTCCCGCGCCAGCTGTCGTCGAGGCGGCGGCGGAGTCCCCGTGGGTCCTCGACTTCACCGAGAGCTTCTTCGCCGACTGGCACTGGCAGCTCAATGACCCGCAGCTGTCGCAGGCGGCGCGCTCGGACGTCGTCGACTTTCGGAATCGCCTCAACACGCGGCTTCGGGTCGGTGACCTGTCGCTCGGGCTGCGGCTCGACGCGGCCTTCTTTCCATCGCCACCGTCTGTGCAGTACGCAAGCGATGTTCGGCCCGAGGAGGTCTTCGCGACGTTGCGCCTCGGCGAGTGGACGCTGACGCTTGGCGACGACTACCTGACGCTTGGCCGTGGCATGGCGCTGTCCTTGCGGAAATTCGACGAGATCGGCGTCGCATCGAGCCTGCGCGGCGCCCACGCGAGCTGGCGCGCCGAGGCGGCCCGGCTCCGCCTCGGGGCGGGTTCGACCAACGTCGTCAACGTCGACCTCGTCGAGGAGAAGAGGGTCCCGGATCCCAACGATCTCGTCGCGCTGGCACGCCTTGACCTGCGGCTCGCGGAGGGCGTCGAGCTCGGGCTGCAGGCGGTCCACCTCGAGCGCCGCCACTCCGCGCTGCGCTCGGCCCTCGTCGGCACGCTGACGGGTGACGGCGACACCGACCGGCTCGAGGGGCGTCGCTTTGTCCGCACGTCGATCGCGGGCGCGAGCCTCGACCTGCGCCAGCTCGGCGACGTCCTCGACCTCTATCTCGAGGGTGACTGGCTCACCAACGCCGAGACGCGCGCCACCCTCGCTGGAGACGCCCCGGCCGACACCGACGGGCTCGCCCTCTACGGGGCCGCGACCCTGACGCGGGGACCCACGTCGGCCATGCTCGAGGGCAAGCATTACGACCACTGGCGCGTCCGCTCGACCCTCCACCCCGACACCGCGGACGGGCAGGGGATCTCGCAAACATTTCTTTACATCGCGCCGCCCACGCTCGAGCGCATCGACCAGCGTGTCCTCAACAACACCGACGTCAGCGGCGTCCACCTGCGCATCGACCACGCGCTCTCGAAGGGCGACAAGGGGCCGAGCAACTCGCTCTTCCTGTCGGGGGCCTGGTTTGACGGCGCGCCGGCGCGCGGTGAGTGGACGCTCCACACCTACGCGGGCTGGGAGCGCATCTCGCCGTCGGGAGAGCGCACGCTGCTGCAGACCGGTCTGCGCCTCGAGGAGGCGCCCGAGGCGGGGATCAGCCGCCTCCGCATGGGGCATGTCGATTTCGACTGGACGCGCGTGCTGAGACCCGGACTCGACTTCGCGCTGCACTGGAACCACGAGCTCCGCGCGCGCAATGTCGGGGCGCCGACCCTCCAGGACGTCTATCATGAGGGGACGTTTTATGCGTCTATCAACTTCGTGCCGACGTGGTCCTTCACGGGGCAGTTCGAGTACCTGACGAGCGTCGAGACCGAGAACCCGTGGTTCCCCGGGGCGCATCTCCAGTATCGCTGGTCGCTCGACAGCTTCGTCCGCCTGTTCGCGGGGCGTGGCAAGGGCGGTCTCAAGTGCGCGGGCGGGATCTGCCGCATCTTCCCGCATTTCGAGGGCGTGAAGCTCGAGACGACCGTCCGCTTCTGACGGACCGGGCCGATTTGTTGACCCTCGCCGCGGAGGGTCCGATCGTCGGATGGCGCTCCTGCGTCCTGCCAATGGAGCCACTGGAGGTCGCCATGTCCGCCTGCGTCCGATGGCCTCTCGGGTTTCCGATGCGCGTCATGATGCTGGTGGCGTGGGTCGGCGCTGCGCGTGGTGCGCCCCCTGGCGTCCCGTGGGGCCCCGAGGTGCGCTCGCTCGAGCTGCGCGAGACCTCGCCCGCCCGGCACCGGCCTGGAGCCACAACGCCGCGTTACGGGCTCGTCGCGAAGGGGACGCGGGTCGCGTGGACGGAGGTTCGCGAGACGGGGGAGGCCGGCTGCCCGCGCTGGGTCGGTATCGCGCCGCGCGGCTGGCTGTGCACGGACGAGGTCGTGCCCTCGACAGAGCCGCCGACCACCGAGGACCTGCCGCGGCTGGCACCGGGCCAGATCGTGCCGACCCGCTTCGACCCGCGCGAGGCGCGCGCCCCCGACGCCGTCCTGTCGACCGCCTTGGTGGATGACGCCCATCAGCGGCGCTGCGACGTCGCCCCGACGTGGCGCGCCGACACGACGCGCGAACGTGAGGATGTCAGTGATTTTGCGGGTGTGCGCCTTGACTGCCCAGGAGCTCCGGCCTTGCCCTTTGCGTGGGTCCAGAGCGCGCGCAGCGTCAAGCGCCCAGTCGAGGTCCGGGCCGCGCCGTCGGCTTCGGCGGCGGTCCTGAGGCGCCTCGCCCCGCGCACCATCTTGCCGATGACCGAGCCGCTCACGCGGCAGGATGGATACGTCCGGGTCGAGGGCGACGGCTGGATCTTCGCGCGCGACCTGCGTGTCGCCCGGCGTGCCCCGTCGCCAGCTGGCCTCCGACCCGACGAGCGTTGGTTCGACATCGACCTCGCCGAGCAGGTCCTCGTCGCGATGGTCGGCGACCGCCCGTTCCATGCGACCCTCGTCGCCACCGGGATGGGCGAGACCCCGACTCCGACGGGCATCTGGCGTGTCCGCATCAAGCGGACGGTGGCGCTGATGCGCGGGGCCGATTACCGGGTCCAGGTCCCGTGGACGATGTATCTCGACGATTACTACGCAATTCATTCCGCGTATTGGCACGATCGCTACGGCAACCGGACGAGTCATGGCTGCGTCAACCTGCCACCCATCGACGCGCGCGTGCTGTTTCACTGGGCTGGCCCGCCGGTCCCGCCAGGCTGGGCGAGCGTCCGTGGGGAGGCCTCGAACCCGGGGACGCTCGTGCGGATCCGCGATGGGCTGCGGCTCAACGTCCCGGTGCATGGCTACGCCCGCGAGCTGTAGCCGCCATGACTGCGCTTTTCCGAGTGTTCCGAGAGGCGGTTGCGCCGCCAGACGATCTCGGCTTGAATACGGGCTGCACAGCGTCGTCCCCGGGCCCACGGCGGCCCTGCCGCTGACAGCCCCCTCCCTGAGGAGACCCCATGAAGCGCCTGTCGACCGCCCTCGCCCTGACCTTCATCCTCTTTGCGCCAGCCGCCTCCGCGGACTCCGTTCTGCCGCCCACGCCAGACCCCGACGGAGCGGCGCTCTTTGACGCCTCCTGCGCCAAGTGCCACGGCGTCGACGGCAAGGGCGCGACCAAGATCGGGGACAAGCTCCGCACCGACGGCAAGCGCATGCCCGACCTCGTCGCGAGCAAGCTCGACCAGGCGAAGACCCGCGCGGTCATCGCGGACGGGACCCCGGGTACCCCGATGAAGGGCTACGCGGGCAAGCTGTCGGCGGCCGAAATCGACGCGCTGACGGCCTACACGGTGAAGCTCCGCCGCTGAGCCTGACTCCAGCCCTCGAGAGACGACCCGACGCGCGCACCGCGGTCGGGTTTTCCGTTTGAGGCCACGGTGCCACGCATGATATCTTCGTTGGTTCCGGCGGACGGCTCGGCGCTGCTCGCGTGACTCGCCTCCGGCCGTATTGAAACGCATGCATGGAGGGGTGTCGAGATGGTCGATTTTCGCCTGTCGGAAGAGCAGACGATGTTGCAGCGGCTCGCCCGCGACTTCGCGAAGCACGAGATCATGCCGGTCGCGGCCGAGCATGACCGCACCGGCGAGTTCCCGGTCGAGGTCGTCCGCAAGGCTTGGGAAAACGGGCTCTTGAACACGAAGATCCCCGAGTCCTGCGGGGGCCTCGGGCTCGGCGTCTTCGAGAGCTGCCTCATCGCGGAGGAGCTCGGCTACGGCTGCACCGGCATCACGACCGCTATCGAGGCCAACAATCTCGCCGAGGCCCCGCTCATCGTGGCGGCCTCGGACGATGTGAAGAAGCGTTTCCTCGCCCCGATGGTCGAGGAATTCCAAATGGCGGCCTACTGCGTCACCGAGCCGGGCG
>SYAK01000507.1 GCA_005788935.1 Pseudomonadota bacterium | reverse complement strand
GTCAACGGTACGAGCGTGGCGCCATGATCATCACCTCGAACCGAGACGTCGACGAGTTCCCGGCCCTCGTCGGCGACGCCCTCCTCGCGAGCGCCGCCATGGACCGCCTCCTCCACCACAGCCACGTCATCGCCATCCAGGGCGACTCCTACCGAAACCCCGGCTCCGGACGGCGCAAGCCCAATCCTGCCAGCTGACGCCCCCGGCCCCACCGCGATCACTTTGGCCGCCCCGAGCTCGCCAGCCCGCCACGTTCAAGCGCCCCATCGCGACCACCCTCGACAACGCCCCGCCGTCACCGCCGTGAGCCCCTTCACGACCGACAAGTGACCCCGATCAGTTTGGCTGCCCACGACGCGATCCGAACACCCGCCCATTGACACCGGGACAAGGCCACCATCCCGCCAGAACTCGAGGGGTCCCTGGACCTGATTCACGATTGTTGCCTGACGCAGGCCTTCGGCAACGGCGATCATGAGGTCGCCTACCTCGCGGTCCACGAGTCATGGGTCGCGCCCGGGGCCTGTCAGCGGCGCCCCGGGGTGCACATCGAGCGCCCCTGTGGCGGGCGCGTGATCGGCGACGACGAGGACGTCTGGTATGACCTCAAGTGGGGCGCGGGCCAGTGATTGAAGTCGCGCGACACCACTGGCGTGACGGTCACCTTCGAGGATCGCTGCGCCTTCGAGGGGCTCTTCATGGCCTCGAGCGTGAGCGGCATGGGTCAGCTCTGGCCCTGCATCATCGACGACCCGGCTCGAGTCGCGGACACGCACGGTGGCACCGAGCGGCTCCGCGGTCAGTTCGGCGAGCCGCAGCCGCTCCTCGCGGAGACCCTCCACTGGCTGACGGACCGCACGCCCCGTGAGTCGTTGCCGAACGCGTCGCAGGCGGCCGTGTACTGACAGTTCTTCCGGCTCGTCGTCGGCCCGATCGATCGCTAGTTCTCGCGCCACAACACGCCGAACCCGTTCGGGCTCCGGCCCGCAACAGAGATCTCCGACGAGGACAAGTTCGGCGAGGCTCGCGGTGGCTCGGGGGGAACGTGAGCGCCGCGAGCGCGTGTCAAGGGAAGGCATGCCTGCCAGCCCAGGCTGGACCTTGAGCGCGCTCGCGCTGGACGATGCCCCGTGACGCCTCACGAGGCGGCTTGACGTGCGCCGTGTCTGTTGACAGTGTCGCAGCGGCCGCGTTGAGCGTCCACATGATGGGGCTTGAGCGACAAGTCGCGGAACTTGACCCCCGGTGTGGATGGTGCCATGCCGACGACACGGACCAAGGACGACGCACGATGGGCATCTCACTGGTGAAGGGCGGAAACCTCTCGTTGACCAAACAGGCTGGCCCGACGGGCCTTCGGCGCATTACCGTCGGCTTGGGCTGGGAGGCTCGTAGGACGCTCTGCGCGGCCTTCGATCTCGACACGTCGTCGTTCCTCCTCGGGGTCGACGGTAGGGCTCGGAGCACAGCTGATGTCATATTTTATAATCAGCCACGCAGCGCCTGCGGCGGCGTCGAATATCAGGGTGACAACCGCACGGGTGACGTCGCTGGCGACGACGAGCAGATCCGGGTCGATGTCAGCGCGTTGCCAGCCGACGTCGCACGGGTCGCGTTCACCGTGACGATCCATGAGGGCGAGGAGCGTCGGCAGAACTTCGGGATGGTCTCGAGCGCCTACATCCGCGTCGTTGACGAGAGCAACGGCGTCGAGCTCGTGCGCTACGACCTCGCGGAGGATTACAGCACCGAGACGGCGCTGACCTTTGGCGAGCTCTACCGCCACGGCGGTGACTGGAAGTTCAAGGCCATCGGACAGGGCATCTGCGGCGGTCTTGCCGACGTCGCACAATCGTTCGGCCTGACCATCTGACGGCGCCCGCCACCGTGGCCAGGCCCGGAACGGTCTGGCACGGTCGACGGTCCGACACGATAGGGGCGACTGCTTGCCATGCTTTGTGCTGGCTTGACGATAGGGTTGACTTTTGAGCCTGTTTCAGGCGATACCCATCAGCATTCTCGAATCGAAAACCCGTTGTGGCGCGCGCTGCCGGCGACTCTGAACCAAGGACTAGGCGTTATGGGCATTTCACTCGTGAAGGGCGGGAACATCTCTCTGACCAAAGAGGCGGGTCCGACCGGCCTGCGCCAAGTGACAGTGGGCCTTGGTTGGGACGCCAGAGCGACACACGGCGCCGAGTTCGATCTCGACGCGTCGGCCTTCCTCCTCGGGAGCGACGGCAAGGCGCGCAGCACCGCCGACCTGGTCTTCTACAACCAGACGAGGAGCAGCTGCGGCGCCGTCGAATACCAGGGGGACAACCGCACGGGCGATGCGGCGGGCGATGACGAGCAGGTCCGCGTCGACGTCGCGGCTGTCCCAACCGACGTGGCACGCATCGCGTTCACGGTCACGATCCACGAAGGCGAGGAGCGCCGGCAGAACTTCGGCATGGTCTCGAACGCCTACATCCGCGTCGTGGATGCCAGCAGCGGCGTCGAGCTCGTCCGCTACGACCTCGGCGAGGACTACAGCACCGAGACGGCCCTGACCTTCGGCGAGCTCTACCGCCACGGGGGAGACTGGAAGTTCAAGGCCATCGGTCAGGGTGTCAGCGGCGGCCTTATCGCGCTCGCGCGGAGCTACGGGCTGAACTTCTGAGTTGCGTCCGGGTGTTCCAGCCGTAGTGCCTGACCGAAGAAAGAGCTGAGGGCCCCATGTCGGAACTTGGTTGGCTGTGCGCGTGGCTCAGGGACTCGCCCGGGACGCGGCGGCTCAGGAACGGCTGGATCGACGAAAGCGGCGAGCTGCACATCTTCACGGAGGACGGTGGCAGACCGGGACCGGGCGTCACCGTGGCCCAAGACCGCGGCATCCTCGGCTCCTGCCAGGTGACCCTCGAGGTCCGGGATGGTGTCCACAGCGACACGCAGACCGTGCAGGTGCCCAACGACGCGCTGCACCGCCATGCGCTTGAGCAGCTCTGGTCGAGCCGCGCCATCGTCCCTCGCTTCGAGCCCTCGACGTCGCCCCGCGTCCTGCGGTGGCTCCCGCTGACCGCGCAGGGGCTGCAGTGGCTGCTCGAGGCCGGGCTCGACCCGGCGAGCTGCCTCGAGCATGGGCCTGACGGCCGGGTGTGCCTCGCGCAGATCCCGGGCATGCCGCTCTCCTCAAGGACCTTTCTGGCGGAACATGGGACGCTCGAGGAGGCGCTCCTCTCGGGGTGGCCCGCAGAGCTGCCCCCGTGGCGCGCACCCTGGTACGTCGACGGCAGCAGCCAGCACGGGTCGGTCCGCGTAGCGGCCGTGAGTCGGCAACTCGGCCGCGAAGCCATGCGGGCTGGCGCTCGGGGCGTCGAGTTCCAGCCGGACGAAGCGCCACGAGCCTGGATCGCGCTCGTCGATGGCGGCGCGCCGCACCCGCTCGACGCGGAGGCCGTCACCTTCGTCGAGGTCGCCCTCGGGCGCCGGCCTGGCGCTGCTGGCGCACGCCCGGAGCGCGCGCTGAAGTCCGACTCCCGGCTCGTCATCGACGCGGATCCGCACGCCGCGAGGCTCTGGATTGACGGGTTCGCGCTCGGGACGGGCGGCGCCGCGCGCAAGGTCCCGCTGCCGCCCGGGCTGACCTCCCGGTTCCCGTTCGGCGACTGGTTCGTCCACAGCCTCGCGTCAGAGGCATCGTCCCCCAACCCCTCTCGCGAGGCGAGGCTCGGTGGGCTCGCACGCGCCGCGGAGGCGGCGGTGAACGACGTCATCTGTGGCGTAGATGACTACTACGAGCAACAGACCGAGCGCAGCGGCGCCGTCAAGGTCGTGCTGTCACACCCCATCGGGGCCGCTGCGGGGGACCTCGGGCGGGCCATACAGGGTGCCCTTCGGACGCTGCGCCTCGCATCCCAAAGCGCCTCCGTCTTCGCGCCAGCGCTGCGTGGCCTGCGTGGCGAGGACAAGCTCGAGCTCTCGACGCCCGCGACGACGGGGGCCGGATTTCTTCGGTCGAGCGCGAGTGGCCGCCACATCCGGTTCGCCGTGGTCGTCGATCTCCGCGGCTTCGAGACGCAGCTCGCCTGCGTCGCGTCCGTCACCTCGAGCCCGCCCCTGCCGCCGGTCTGCGTCGCCCAGGAAGTCCTCCACGTCGGGTTGTTCCACTGGGCTCGTCCGTGGCTGCGCGACGATTCCCGGGACATCATCGCGGACGCGCTGCAAAGCCTCTCCCACGATGAGGCGCGGGTCGCTGCGACACGCTTCCATGAGGCGCTCCTTGCCGTCGTCGGCGCCTTCGTCACGAGCGTCCTGACGAGCCCCGAGGCCATCCGCATCGCCCTGCATGAGGCAGACGGGGTCGAACTCGCAGCCTGGGGCCCAGACTCCGTCGTCACGGTGCTCCTTGACGGCTGGGGTGTGGCCCCGCTGTGGCAGCATAGAGAGCTGCGGGACCTGCCGCTCATCGACGCGCGGACCATCGGCGGTGCGCTCTGGGATGCTGTCCGGGCCGGCACGGCGGGGACGAAGGCCGAGGGTGTCGAGGTGCGCGTCCAGCCGCCCGAGCCGCACGGGACCCGTTACCTGCGCGACGCCTACGACGGAGATTACCACGCCGTCACGCCGAACCGGCCGGGCGTCGGCTACGGACCGCTCGGCTTCAGCGCGGTCATCGATGGGCAACAGGTCTTTGACAGCGCGGACTATTTCACCGGCAATAAGGTCGGTGACCCAAGCCTCGATGACGTCCGCCTCCAGTGGCGACCATCCGCGGCCTTCGTGCGGGCCAAGGTCGCGTCGCACGGGGCGCTGGAAGGCGTCGGCAGGCCGCGGCTGCCTTGGGCCGTGGCGGCCGAGCAGGCGCTCCTCGGGCTTGTCGCGCAGGAGACCGCGGCCGCGGCCGCGCGGAGGGCCGAGCGGCAGGCGATGCTCAAGCCCTTCGAGGGTCACCCGGGGCTGGCTGGCGCGTGGCCGGCGCTCTCCGACTGGCTCCTGAGAGCCGAGCCGCACGCGCTGAAGGAGGCACCGCTCGAGCGGCTCGGCGTCTCGAGCGAGGCCCTGCGCAGAAGTGTCTCTGCCGCCCTGCGGGGGCGAGCGCCAGGTCTGGCGGGCTATGTGCCAGGCGGGAGGCCACCGCCCGATACCAACGTCGAGGCGCGTGAGCCGGCAGGTCCCCGCGCGTCCGCGGCTGAGGACACCGTCATCTACGGCATCGACCTCGGCACGACCTACACCAAATGCGCGCTGGCCGAGGGTGCGGGGGTCCATGTCTTCGGCCTCGACGTCGAGGTCGAGGACCTCATGAACCCTCCCGGAGAGGGTCGCACGCGGCGCCTCCCGGGGCTCCGCTCGAGCGTCACCGTCACGACCCACCTCGGTCACTCCGAGGTCCACGTCGGCAACCGTGCTGTGGTCGCTCGCGAGCGGCTGAGACACCGCGATCCGCACCTCGTCTCGGCCGAGGAGGCCAAGCTCTATATCGGGACGAAATATGAAGAGTCCGAGGGCGCCCCACTCTGGATCGTCGGGGACCACGAGCTGCGGCCCGAGGAGATCGGCGCCCTCGTCCTTCGCATGGTCGCCCACGAGGTCGAGCGGGCGGGCCGGCCGCGGTTGTCCCGCGCGGTCGTGACTCACCCGGCTCAGTTCGACGCGACGCAGCAGCAGGCGACGCGCCACGCGGCCGCCCTCGCCGGGATTGAGGTCGTCGACCTGCTGTCCGAGCCCGAGGCCGCCGCCATCGCCTACAGCCGCACGCTGCAGCGCGACGGGCGCTACCTCATATTCGACCTCGGCGGCGGGACGCTGGACCTCGTGCTCGTCGAGATCCGCGACCGCCAATTCCGCACCCTCGGCAAGTCAGGCCAACGTACCGGAGGGCGTGACTTTGACCGGCTGGTTCGCGACGAGATGTGTAGCCAGTTCCGTGCGCTGACAGACGGTGTCTTTGACGCCGAGCGGCACCTCGGACACACGAACGAGATGGTCTGGATGGCGCTCGCCGAGCGGATCAAGCGCGCGTTGAACGCACCCGACGCGATCGACGCGAGCCGACGCTTGCGTGTGACGGTCCCCTTCGATTCGACATTCGTGGTCGAGCAGGGAGCTCAGCCTCTGCCAGCCAGCTTCGTCTTCGAGTGGTCGCGCTCAGACTTCGACCAGCAGGCGGCGTCCTCCCTCCGGTCCTGTCGGTCCCTGGCCGAGGAGTTTCTCTCGCAGCACGGGGTGTCAAGCCGGTCCCTCGATGGGGTGATCTCGGTGGGCGGCTCGACCCGGCTCCGATGCGTCGAGCAGCTCATCGACGCGCTCAGCGGCGGCCGCAACCTGAAGCGCCTCGACCCTGAAACGGTGGTGGCGCAGGGGGCCGCGCTGCACGCCGCGAGCCTCCGCGGAGGCGCCCCGATGTCCGTCGGGGACCTCATCAAGCGGACGCCGTACCGCGGGCGCCTCCTGCGTGCGGTCGGCATTCAGGTCCTGGACCCTGACCGGCGCCCGACCCTCGAGACGCTCGTCCCGGCGAACACCGAGACGCCCCTCGAGCGCCCGGTCGAGCGGACCTTCACGACCGACTCGCCGAACCAGAGCCACATCCTCGTGCGGCTCTACGAGGGGCCTGACCGCGAGCCTG